>JBJEOD010000113.1:0-14458 GCA_051880535.1 Acutalibacteraceae bacterium
TGCCGACAGAGGAAACCGAACGCCCGCCGCGGCATACCTCGTGAGCCGCAACAGGATAAAGCCCCATTTCAAGCGGGGTTTTTGTCACCCACTGAGCCTCACCCTGCCACGCGAAATGACACAAATGAATCAGTATATTTTTTTTCGTAAAAGCCCTTTGCGATGCCGTCCGCATAAACCGAGCTTAAACGGTTTACGGTAATATCCTTATCCGAGGTATTTGTAACGGTGTTTATCTGCTTTGTTACGCCGTTATTGGGGTCTTTTTCCGTATTCTGACTGACTGTATATCCGTCAAAACGATATTTGCCCGAAAAACCGATTTGGCAGGAGGGGAAGTCGTTCAAATCGTTTACAACTGTATTAAAACTGATATTCATAGCTTGTCTCCGTTCCGTAAGCATAAAGCTAAAGGTTTGTTTTTATCGTAAAGTATCGGCATAATGCGCCTTAATCAATTATTGTTATGCTCAGCCTTATATATAAGCTCCGCCGCGTATGAGGCAAAGCCGTGGTTACAGCTGGCACAAGTATCCTTATGCTCCCACAGCGTTCCCGTTCTTTCCGCCATATAAAGGAAATAGCCCTTTATTTCCTCTAAAAGCTTTGAGTAATCGCCGTTTCTGCAAAGCAATTCAAGGCGCAGAAAATTGCCTATAAAGGCGTTTGAGGTGTGTATTTCGGGATAAACGCCGTTTTTCACCCTGTCAGGTCCGAACTCAGTAGACAGAATTTTCCAAAGCTCAGGATAAAGCTCCTTGGTAGCAACCCCTGTAAAGAAAGCGTAATACTGGCAGGTTTCGGTGCGGTTTGCGGTAGATATAAGCTTTCCGTTTTCGTAAACCTCGTTATCCCTGAAAAACTCCCCGTCAAAGGAACGCTCCCTTACCGTTATTTTAAGCTTTTCTGCCTTTTCGGTAAGCTCTTTATCGCCGAACAGCTCTCCCGCCGCGTAAAGTGCCGAGGAATACAGCATATTAGTGGGGAAATTAACGTCCTTAACAAAATCGTTCGCCTTTGACCATTCAACAAACACCCAACCGGGAAGCTTTTCAAGCAAACCGTCGTTGTTTTCGTATTTCTTGAACCAATCAAGCAGGCGGTACACTCTGTTTTTAAAGAGGGATACAAACTCACCCTCGCCCGTTCTTTCCTTATAGTCCTTAAGCTCCAAAATGAACCACATCGCCCAGTTCGGTATAAAACCGCCGCCGTCCACATCTGCGGGATAGCACATCGGCAGCATACCCTCGGGAATGTTTTGGAAGCCTTCGGGAAGTAAAAAATTTTCAAGAAAATTGCGCTCAATAAGATTTTTGCCCGTAAAGGTCCGTTCAGCTCTGCCCAAGAAAAAGCTGTCGCACAGCCAGCCAGCCCGCTCCCTTGTGGGGCAGTCTGTGAATATATCAAAGCTGTTTTGAATAAAGGTTTCCTTTGCGGCGGCAAGTATTTTATTAAGCCGTTCGTCCCCGCTCTTAAAATCAAAGGTAATCGGCACGGAGCATACGGTTTGGGTTATACTAAGATTATTTATTTCAAGCTCTCCGCCCAAGCAAATCAGCTTTATGTACTTAAAGCCGTAAGGCTCCGCCGACATAAAGCGGTAAACACCCCTTTTAAGGTTAATCTTGATTACGTTACAGCAGTCTAATCTTAAGGGGTCTATATCGCCGCTCTCGGTTAATATTTCATCAAAAAGGAAATACAGCGTACTGTTCGAAAGGCAGTTAATATCCGCCGTTATAAAGCCTGTTTTTTCGCACGGAAATGACAGCATCTCAAATTCGTTAGAATTAAGACGTGTTTTACCGCCGTACTTTGCATTTTCCGTCTTAAGCGTTACGGTCGGCATCTCCTGCGCCTCGTCGCTTAAATGCACATTAAGCTCATTTTCAAAATATCCCTCTAAATTGCCGCTTGCAGGGTCTTTGATATAAATAAGGGAACGGTCTTTTCTGTAATTATCGGGCTTTACACCTGTTTTTACAGTCCCCTCGCCCACCTTGAAGTCGGGGAAAGCCTTTGGAAACTTATTTAACGGTATATTCCTCGGCAAAAGTCTTTTGCTTTCGGTTATAACCGTTTCAACCTCTAAAGCATTTTCGCCGTTCTCCCCTACACGCCAACCGCAGTAATCCTCCGAAAGATTATAAGCCTCGGCAAAGGGTCTTTGATAGCTGTACCGCTGAACCCTTCTTATGCGCTCATTAAGCTGCAACATTTCAAAAGCTTTATCATCCGCCGCGCCTGTCGCCGCCAAAACCTCGCCGTCCGCCGTAAGCTCCGCCTCGATAAACCCCTTTTGCATAAGCGAATAAAAGCTGTTTACATAGTAATTAACCGTTTCTATCGCAATATGGTTTTCGCCCTTTTTAAGCGGCAGTTCAATCTCGTCAACCCTGTAATAACCGTGCGCGCACCTTACGGGACCGAAATACAAAAATTCTCCGTTTAAAAAGACCTTGTAAAAGCCCGAAACGGCTACCCTTAAAACGGCTTTCCCCTTTTCATAGCTTATTTTTTTATAAAGCCCCAAGGTTATGTTCTTTTCTTCCGTGAGACCCTTCGCCCAAATCGGCTGTGCTTTTAGAAAAAAGTTGTCAAACACATTTGATTCCATATTAAAGCCCTACTTTGAAGATTATATTATTTTCAAAAACGGTTCATCTGATATTTCCCTTATTTCGGTAATCTGCGCCCGCTCTGCACCCGACGGTGTATTAGGGTGATGCATTGTAAACATTGTTTTTCCGTCAAAAGTATTAAATATCATTCCGTGACCGCCGTTTACGGCAGACACTGTCTTTTCACAATGCTTCCATTCACCGTTTATCGAGCCGTTTTCCGAATAAGCAACCGCCTCAACATAACCGTTATCGTCAAAGCTCGACCATATCATTATCAGTCTTCCGTCGGAGCATTTATAAAGGAAAGGTCCGTCGGTGATAAATCCGCCGTATTCCTTCGAGGATGCCCATTTAGGTTCCGACGCTTTGAAAAGCACTTCGGGCTGTCCGATTACTTTTTTTAAATCGTCCGAAAGCCTGACAATACACATCTCGCCGTCTGTCACCTGCATCCATTCGTGACAAAATATCATATACGGAATTCCGTCCTCCACATAGAGTGTTCCGTCAAGACACATCCAGTCATTCGGGGTCAGCGGACAGCTCCATATCTCATACGGTCCCTCGGGCTTATCGGCGGCTAAAACCTGAACCGCGCGCATATGTCCCTTTGCCATAAACGAAGCAAACATATAAAACCGTCCTTTATAATAATGCACCTCGGGCGCCCAGTAATTTTCGGTTGCCCAAAATCCGTCGGGTGCCTCAAAGCACTTTATTGCCTCCGACCAATTTTCCAAGTCCTCGGATATATGGCACCAAAATCCTCCCGCACCGCTCCAAGCATATTTACCCGGCGTACCGAAAAGATAATATTTGCCCCTGAAGGGTAAAATAAAAGGGTCTCTGATATTTATTTCAGATAATTTTACAGTATTTTTTTCCATTTCCTACACCTTTTGTATCAACGTACCGTTTTTACGATTATACTCCACCGTCCCTGCTTTAAAATCAAACAATTTTCCGTCAACTGAAAGCTTGCCTGAGACCTGAGAAATAATTTTCACTGTTTTTTTATCCCACTCTACCGAAACCCCCGCCGTATGCGCCTTTACAAAGCTTAAATGCGGAAGAAACGACGGTTCAATTAAAACCTCTGCAAAGCCCGGTGCAAGCGGTTTTATTCCCGCAATGTGCTTATACAGCCAGTTATCAGCCTCGCTGAACATATGATGATTATAAGAAACATGTCTAATTAAGCTTAAATCCCACATCTCTCCTAAGGTTGAAAGTCCGAGGCTTTTCCAGTAAGCAAAGCTCGGGCAGGTGGGATTGCTCACCATTTTATAGGCTATGTCGGCATAACCGTAATCCGAAAGTGCGTCAAAAATATATTTGTTTCCCAACACTCCGCAGTCGGTGTGATAATTTTTTGCCCTGACTAAATCAGCCAAATGTGATGCGGCAGCTTGATATTCTTCATCTTCATACAATTTTTGATAGATAGCGCAGGCAACCGAAGTCTGAGTATCAAAAATCATTTTGCCGTCTTTCATAAATTTATTACGAAAAGCGGTTTTTATATTTTTTGCAAGTTCTAAATATTCCGATGCCGATTCCCCTATAAGCTCTGCACAATCTGCCATAACGCAGGAAAAACGGTAATAGTACGCCGTATTGGTTATTTGCGTAGGGCAAGCTATTGTATCTTCGGGATGCAGCCAATCACCCAACCCGAAATCAATCACATAACTGTCCGCCATACTCTCCAAAAATTTCATATACTTTTTCATTGCGTCCCACATTTGACAAATTGCGCTCTTATCGCCGGTATATTTGTATATGGCGTAAGGAATCATAATAAGCGCGCTGTCCCAAGCAGGGCCGTTCCCCCAATTATAACCGAATCCTCCGGTAGGTACGGCGCCGGGTATTTCGCCCGATGGGCGCTGAGCATCCTTAATATCGTTAAGCCACTTTTTATAAGCAACCTTAATTTCGTAGTTATAAAGACACTGATCCACCGAAAGAGCAGCGTCCCCCGTCCATCCATTTTGTTCACGGTGGGGGCAATCGGTAGGAAAACTGAAATAGTTTGTCAGCGTAGAACGGCGTGAGGACTGATGTATCCAATTAAGAATCTCATCATCACACTCGAAATCCCCTATTACCGGTAAATCCGCATGAACCAGACAAGCCTCAACCGATAAAATTTCACAATTGCCCGATACTTCTGCATATCTGAATCCGTGATAGGTAAACCGCGGTTCAAAGGCTTCTTCTTCCCCGCCCTTACAGATATATTTATCACAGTGACCTTCATTACTGTCGATAAATATATTTACACTGTATTGGTCGATCTTATCAGGTGCCGATATACGCTCTGAATACCGTATTGTTACTTGATTTCCCGAGTTTCCTTTAATCTTAACAGAAAGCCAGCCGCTTAGATTTTCTCCGAAATCATACACATTACCGCATATTTTAACGGGCTTTAACCTTTTTATTACGCGAATAGGCGCATACGGTATACCGGAGAGTTTTCCTCCCGGAGAATGACATATTGCCGCATTATCCCATATGCTATCGTCAAAGCTCACGGCGTTCCAATTTTCGGTTTCCATTCTTGCGTCGTAATGAACGCCGTACCGTACCTGATTAAAAACAATCGGGCTGTCGGCAGTTTTCCAGCTTTTATCGCTGTTTATTGTTTCGGTTGTGCCGTCATTATAAATTATATCAAGACGGAAAATTAATTTCGGAACATCGCACCACGGAGCACACTTGTAATTCCATTCATCATCCTGCGTTATATTATACCAACTGTTACCCAGCACTGCAGCAAAAACATTTTCGCCGACAGTCAATAATTCAGTCACATCGAAAGTGCTGTAAATCACAGTGCTATCATACTTTGTAATCGGAGTAACAAGTACATCTTCGGTTACAGGGCAAGCATTAATATAGTATTCGCCCGTACCGAGACCGCAAATATGTAAACTTGCATTTTGAACAGATTTTTCGAGTGAAATGCTTTTTCTCAAATACGGTGCAGGAGAATCCTGCTTAGCCTCGCCTCTGCATATCCACTTTGCTTTTTCAAACATAATATAATATCCTCATTTTATAAGAAAAATTTAAAACCAGCCGTCAGGAGTCAAAACCTCCTGACGGCGTCTTTTATTACTTTAATACAGGGTGATTATAAATCATTTAATGGCGTCCATTAACCGTTTGTCTGCGGCTTGCTTTATTTGTTGTAATGTTGCCGCGCCTTGAGAATTAATTGAATTTACATATCCGTCCCACTCGGTATCTATGTTCTTTACTCCGTAGATGAAATCAAAACGCCAAGTAGTATGTATCGAATAAAGATTGCTTGAAACCTTTTTATTTAACGTTTCGGTTTCCTCCTGCGTATAACGATAGTTATAAACATAATTCGGCTTTACGTTCTTGAAAATTTCTTTAATTTGAGCTGATTCAACCTCTTTGGCTTTTTGCTTAGAAGCGTCCTTGTCAATAGCTTTGTTTGTGAAGAAATTTTCTGCCAATACGCTGTCGTTGTAATATCTCGGAACGGCATGTGCCGGAGAAAGCTTATTATAATCCTTACCGTTATTATTAATAACAGGATTACCGTTAGAATCATAATTCCAGTACATATTTTTTCCGTAAGGTCCGTAAGCCGCTACCGCTGCGCCCTCGGTGGAATAAAAATAATCCATTAAACGCGCCGCCACTTCGGGATATTTACAAGCCTTTGTTATTTCAGCCCAGTTAGGCCAAAGCATTTCGGTGTCTCTGTAAGACCACGTGTTGGTACCGTTTCCTGTTCCGTCAATTAACGGCATTACGGCATAATTGTTTAAGAATGTATCCGCACTCATAATCTGAGAATAATTTTCCGCCTGAGTAATACCGATTGTATTATTTTTACTTTCAATCATAGATTTGATTTTAGCTGCGGAAAGACTGCGAATTTCTTTATTATAGAGAAGCTTTTCCTGATAAAGATCCGCAAGGAAGCTTAACGCTGTTCTGTACTTAGGATTAGTAGGTACGAAAGTTACATTCCCGCTATTATCCTTTGACATAAAATCAGCGGTGCCCAAACCGAAAATACCGTACCAGCCATGCGGTACTTCCTGATAAAACGCCATGGGGATTTCGTCCTGTTTGCCGTTACCGTTGGGGTCGTTATTTTTAAACGCGCGCAACACTTCTTTAAGGTCATCTGTGGTCTTCGGCATTGAAAGACCTAACTTTTTAAGCCATGTTGTATTTATATAAAGCTTTTCCCACCAAAGACCGCTGTCCTCACGCACCAGCGGGAAGGTGTAAATATGACCGTCATCGCGAGTAGTAAGATATTTTGCGTCCTTTCTCTTTTCAAACATTGCATTAAGATTCGGCGTATATTTTGACAACTCTCCGTCTAACGCATAGGCTCTTCCTTCTTTTTCATAAGGGAACAAGGTATTATTCTCAACAATTCCTATTCCCCAGAACATATCAGGCATATTACCGCTGGTATACGCAAGAGTGACCTTCTCCTTTGCGGCAGTACCGCTTATCATTGTGAATTTAAGCTTTACATTGAATTTCTGTTCAACAAAAGCCGTAAAAGGCATACCGTTATAATCCACGCCGTCAGAATAATCAACTGCCATAACGTTTAAAGTGACCTTTTCTTTGGCAATCGGGTAGCCGGTTTCATAGCAGTTATTTACTACTTTGGCACCCTTGCTGCTCTTATTTATTTCAAGACTGCTCGGTGCATTATCGCTTCCGCTAGCAAAGTTGTCGGAATTATCGGAGTCACCCGAACCTTCTGCCGAATCGCTTTCGTCGAGATATTCTATTCCCAACACCTCGTCAGAGCTTGTGGTTTGCTGTTGCTTTTTACAGCCCACGGCAGTCAAAAGCAAAGATAACGCCGTAAGCATACAAGCAATTTGTTTGATTTGTTTGTTCATAAATATATTCCTCCTAAATTTTTAAATATTGGCAACCATTGTCGAACAATTACTATTCTCCGGTTATACCCGATGTTTCTATGCCCTTCCTGAACTGCTTTTGGAAGACTAAGTAAAAGATTAGCACAGGCAAAATTACCAAGAAAGTAGCCGCCATAGCCACGCCCTCCGTATATACCTCGGCGTTTGCACTTGTCAACATAGACGCGTCGGCTGCCGAATTCATTAAGCTGTAAATATTCGGCAACAACATCGGCAGAAGCTTTTGGGAAGCAGTGGAAAGATATATTCCCGGTTCATAATATTCATTCCAATGCCATACAACGCTTAGTACCGTACTTACTATAATCGGTGACGAGGATGCGGGAAATGCAACCCGAAAGAAGGTTTTTACCGGTGAACAGCCATCTACCGCCGCAGCATCTTCTAATGCTTTAGGCAAAGACAAATAAAACTGTCGGAATAAAAAGATAAATAAAGCGCCCCGCAATCCGTATCCAAGCCATGTCGGTAATATCAGCGGTAAAAAACCGTTAGCGATGCCAAGTTTACTGTAAAGCAAATACTGTGGAACAATAATTGTTTGTACCGGGACTACCATGGCCAAAATCAAAAGAAAAAACATAAAGCTTTTCCCTTTAAATTTAAACCTTGCAAATCCGTATCCCGTAAAGGAGCATAGAATAATATGCCCTCCGGTAGTAATCAAACAGTATAGAACCGTTCTTAAAAGAGTAGCTACATAACTGAGACTGTTATACGCCAATGTATAATTGTGAAAATAAAGCTTATTTACAACCCATACAATCGATGTATCCATTAGATCTGTCGGCGATTTAACAGAGGTAACTATCATATACAAGAAAGGGTACAGAAATATTACCGATAAGTCTAACAGAAAAACATACATCATAAGCCTTACAAGTTTTTGCGAAGTAACATTTCTTTTTAAAAACTTGAAACCCTTCTTTGCAAAGTCCGTTAATGCTGTCATTCCCATACGCCTCCTTTAAGTTCCTGCGCCCAAACGCTTTGTAAACGGTCTCAATATTAAGAACACCGTTCCGAGCAAAAGCAAGACCACAACGAAATAAATCCAACCCATAGCCGCGGCATACTCAAATCTTGTTTTGCCGAATGCCTGATCAACTATATAATTTAACAGCGAGCTGTCATCCATAGCGTAAGATATTATGATATATACTGCGTCTAAGAGAAGAATGGGCGTAATCATAGGGAGGGTTATTTTCCAAAATATTTCCCATTCGCTCGCTCCGTCTATTCGCGATGCTTCGTAAAGGCTAGGAGATATAACCTGCAATCCTGAAAGTGTAAGAACAATCGGCACGCCTGACTTCCACATCACAAGGGTTATTCTGTTAAAAAATTCCGTAACGTACCCCGTCACTTTAGGCCCGATATACGTCTGAACGCTTTGCGGCAAAAGCAGCCCGCGCGCAAGCTCCATAGAATCGTTTTGAACATCTTGCGCCAAAAGCTGTTTCATAATATAACCTGTTCCCAATAAGACAGGCAAAAAGAAAATCAGTCGGAAAACACCTTTAGCTTTAATGTCTCTGTCAAGCATAACCGCAACTAAAAGAGAAAAGACCATAATCATCGGCGTATTAAGCAGCATATCGGTTATGCTGCTTAGAAGCATCGGCAAAAAAGAATCGTCAACTGTGAACGCCTCACGGTAATTCTCCGTTCCTATAAAGTCAAGACTGTATGTGACATAATTCTTAATTTCGCTGAAGCTCAGCGACAGCGAAAATATAATCGGATATATCAGTAGGAGAACAGTAGCAAACATCCAAGGTGCCAAAAATATATACCCTGTTCTGCTTTTGCGTTTTTCATAATTTGATTTTTTTATCTTCATTGCAGCGCCTCTCGTTTAACGGAATAATCAAGACCTGCTACGGACGTACCGTTTACGGTTTCCTCGGTTTCGCCGTAATTGATATATATCTGTGTTCCGTCGGAATACGTAATACAAACCATGTTATCCGAAATTTGTTCATGCTTATCTATAGTTAAGCCTTGTAAATCAGAAAAATCCCGATAAAGCTTTTCATAGGTTTGCCCTATCCTATCCTTCCAATCGGTAAATTGCGAAGAAAAGATTTTATCATACTCGGTATTTTCAAGCTTTCCCGAATTTTCCTCAGTAATAATAAAGGAAGGCAGCGAACCGGTCTCAATCCACTCTAAAATACAGCGTTCGAAGCTGTAATGAGTATTACCGAATTTACCCGTATACGGAATATACCCGTGGACAACCATTTGATAGAAGGGGACAGACCTGTCTGAAATAATATAACCGCTGTCGTTTTCAGGCAATCCGTAAATCATATCGACAAACGGAAGTATATATGCGTTCCCCACCTCTGCGGTTAAACGGGAGCCTTCTTCTTTAAAGCCTTTCATAGCCGTTTTATAAGCGTCAATTATATCTTGGCGTGTAGAAACGTCGCCGTTCCTTAAATCGGGTATAACAAGTTCTCCGACAGACAGCATATTGATTCCCATGCCGGAATGTTTTTTGTTGAAATTTTTCACCAGCTTAGGCAAAACGTCGCAGGCGTCTAAAATATATCTTTCTCCGTTTTCATCGGTCAAGCTTTCACCGAAATAATTCCTGACGGCGTTTAAGCGCTTATTAAATGAGCCTGTACTCTCATTTGCCATAATAGCGTCAACATCCAAAGAAATGGGTATACTTTCTTTTTTGCAATATTCTGCAAGCTTATTTAATCCGCCTGCTCCGCCGAGCTTTTTTTCAGGCTTTAGGTTTGTGGGTAATGTATCCCATCCGCCTTTTCCCCAGCCTGAAAGCGTCAAATCCATTCGGTTGATTCCGCTGTTTTTGAGCTCTTTTACAATTTCCAAGGCATCGGAAAATCCCGTCATTTTATTAACGGATTTAAAAAACAAGGATTGTTTTTGCACTCCGCACAAAAGCTTTAAATTCAACAGATAATCATTGGTTTCATTTTTCTTTGTCAATATTCCGCTGTCTATAAGATGTTGACGGTACCGAACCGCCATACCGCTGTATGTATTATTATCGCCGTCTAAAAAATAATAAAGCATTTCGCGATCTTTTTCTATACGCTTGTCAACCAACTGAGTAAGCTCGCTGTCATTAAAGGTAGTGCTTGAATGCGTTCGGTAACGGAAGGTCATATAAGAACGATAAACCTGTGAAAGCTGATAGCCGGGTGAAGCAATGTAAAGGCTTGCGTCCTCGTCGCCGCTTGACGCCACGGCAAGAAATCCCCCGTCATGCTGAGAAACACCGTAAACCGGCAATAAAATACCGAAAATATTACTCTCTTCGTTTTTATCAATATCTTTATAAGTGACATCGCCGCTTCCGTAAACATTCATTTGATAAAGCTTAGCGTTACTTTCGTCGTTTGCTTTAAAATTCATAATTGCACCGGAGCCGTCGGGATAAAATATATATCCGTCCTCATCCGCTCTCGAAGCGCCGAAATTATTGAGCAGGGAAATCAGCACAAGCTTTCCGTTCTTTTCAGAGATAGAACTATCGTCAATTTTATAAAAGAAAGCGCCGTTCTTAAACCCGAAGTCTACGGAAAAAGAGATTTGTAAGGAAGGTATTTCGACATTAAGCTGTAATACCTCTGATTTTATTATGTGATTTACCTGAATATCGGTATTAGAGGAATCATAAAGCACATAATCGCTTACCGAGCCTTGGTTGTTCGATGCACTTACGGTGATAAGCTGGGAAGCATACATCGGAGTATTTCTTTCACTATCCACATAGCTTTTTTGCAATACGTTTGACCAAATCTTACCCGTTCTGCTGTTGATTAAATATATATCAGCTCCGTCCGCATAATAATAAAAGCGAAACTCACCGTTATCGGAAATCAGAACCATATCGGAAATCGGCGGCATTTCCAGACTGATTTCCTTATCAACCGAGGAATCTCCGTAAAAAGACAGATAGTAGGACAAATCGTTTTCATCAGTCTCCGCCGACACATAAAAGGCTGATGTAAAAAGCATTAATGCCGCCAAAACAGCACATTTAATTCTTCTCATTATAGTCCTCCTTTCAACTGAACTTCTTTAACAAAGTTGAATACCAATGAAAACAGCTGAACCGTTAAAGAAAACAGTAATATCAGAACTGCCCACAAAATCACTATAGCTATTAGAGAAAGCAAGGTAATGCCCAATGTTTTTGAAATGGAATAATCGTTTAAAACCATAAGCGATACAAACAGAAGGAGCATCATCCAAATCAGCGCGGCACCTTTAACTGCGTTAAATATGCCTACCTCCTGCAAGCTCATAAACTGCGATATTACTATTGAAACCAAGGTAACCAGCGTATACGGAACCGTGCAATAGCAAGAGACGGCAAGCTGATCCTTAATCGTACTTTCACCGTCTATCAAAGAGGTCATAAGGTAACTGCAAATTACCCATGAAAGCAACGGAACCGTCAAAACCGCTATTTCAAGCAAGACGCTGATGTTTTGAGGACTTTTATTCGCCAAAGGAAAATGCACCGTAAACGCATATAGGCATTTTGCAAAAGCCGCCGAACCATAAAATACAGGTATCAGCCACCAACGAAAGCTTTTTTCCCGCTTAATGATTACCATACACTCTACTGGATGGAAAATAATAAGCAAAAGCATTCTAAAATAATTCATAACTTATCCTCCGGAGTAATAATCGTCTATTTCCTTTTTTGCCGTTTTTCGCAATGCTGCAATTACCGCAATAACGGCGGTGATTATAGCCGCAACAGCTAAAACAACCCATATAAAATAATCGCGAAACAGATTATGGCGCCATTCGGAAAACGCCTTCGAATACTGTGTTCTGTTTCCGGCTTTTTCAAAATAAGTCATAGCTGAATCATATTTTTCTCTTTTATACTCTATTCTGCCCATAAGAGTATTTATAAAATACGAATTATTGTTAACGCTCAGAATATTGCCGCAAATATCAGCCGAATTATCATACTCACCGTCTTTAAACATAACATATGCCTGTTTAAGATTGTTCATATAAGAAGTTGGTACAAACTTATGAACAGTACCGTTTGAAGCGTCCAAAACAAATATTTCACCCTTGCTGTTACTGTCCAAAGCGACCGGGAGCTTAAACTCGCCTCTAACCTCTCCCAATCCGCCGAAAACAACAAGATTATCTCCCTCAGAGGTGTAAGCGTAGATATGTCCGCTGTTACGGTCTAAGGCATACAAAATACCGCTTTCATCAACGCATATATCGACAAAAACCGATGCTTTGACCGCCGTAGTGCTATCATCAAACGAAGATTCGCCGTAATTTCCCTCCGGGAAAAGGTTTTCGCCGTCCATATTTAAAACACGTATTTGATTCTTACTGTCGTTTGCCACGGCATATATCAACCCGTCGTTTCCGATTTCAAAGGAATTATAGGTTGCAGCCTGGGTGTAATTCATTTTTTCCTTTTGAATATCGCTTCCGAAGGTTCGGACGAAAAACTCCTTTAAGCTAAACCCTACCTTATTAGCACCAACAAAGCCCTTAAATTCATTTTTAGAGTCAATAGCCATAAATTGCTGAGACTGGATAACATAAATGAGTCCGCGATCGCTTACGGCAAGTCGATTCACCAAAAAATCCGAATCTTCACCGAGAACCTCCGACTTCGGCTTAACAAATACTTCTACCTCGTTGTCGTCTTTATCGAGGTGTACTATTCGCTTATTGTTTGTATCGGCAACGAAAATATCGCCGTTATCACATATAAATGCGCTTTGCGGGCCGTTAAGATTTCCGTTATCGGTAAAATCCCGTACATAGGAGCCGGTTTTATCAAGCATTATTATTCGGTTTTTTGCCGTGTCTGTTATATAAATGTTATCAGCTTTATCGATAAAAATATCCGAAGCGTCGGAAAATGTGCCGCCTTTATCACCTAAATAATTTATTACTTCATCGCAAGAATAACAAAGAGGGGTCATAATTCTTTTACCCTCGTCCGAAAGCGTATAATCCATATCCGAAACCCCGTAAACGGCCGACGAAAGCAAAAGCGCCAAAAGAACTGCGACGATTATTTTGCAAATAATCTTTTTCATCATAATCTCCTTTTATTGCCTTATTTTATTCCCGAATACGCCATCGTATTAAGAACGTTACGCTGCATAAGCAGATACACAACAATAACGGGAACCGTCATACTGAAAGTGGCGGCGGCAACCGAACCGGCAGTTGTAATAGCTGCGGCACCTGTTCCGCCGGCTATCATCTGCACTGCAAGCGGCAAAGTTTTAAGCTCGGGTGAATTGGTTATATAAAGCAAAGGGCTTAAATAATCGTTCCAGTTAGAAATAAAAGAAAACACTATAAGGGTTGCCCAAGCAGGCTTCATCATTGGCATTATTATTTTCCAATATATCTTTAATTCACTTGCTCCGTCTAATCTTGCAGCCTCTAAATACGCGTCGGGCAACTGTTCCATAAACTGTTTTAAAAGGAAAAAATTAAACGCAACGGCAATTTTAGGAACCACCAAGGAAGCATAGCTTTCAAGCATACCCAAGGATTTTACAATGAGATAGTTGGGTATCTGTGTAACCGCCGTAGGAAACATAAGCGCCGCAAGGATTACACCGAATATAAAATCCGATCCGGCAGGTCTTTGTTTTACCATTCCGAAGGCTCCAAGAGAACATACAATAACCGCACCCGCAACATTAAGCACAGTTACGAAAAGACTGTTAAAAGCATATCTTAAAAAAGGAACATCCGAAACATTAAGCGAATTAAAAAGCGAGCTGAAATTGCTTAAAGACGGCCGCCGTGTAAAGAATGTAGGCGGAAAAGGATAGAGCTCATCGATCGGCTTAAAAGCAGTAACCGTCA
>JBJEOD010000114.1:0-14442 GCA_051880535.1 Acutalibacteraceae bacterium
AATGTGATTGTAGGCGCCGAAGGTGTCGGACAGTCCGAACAGCCCAAAGGCAATGCAGGAAAGCAAAATCGTAACCACAAGCCTTATCTTCTTGTATTTAAGTCCGCTCGCGCCTATCTTAAAGGCATTTTTAAGGGGCAGCTTAGATTTTATAAGCTTAAACTGCGAGCCGTCCTCGCTTTTTATTTTGGTGGTGTCGGTCTTAACAAACCTTTTTGCGGATTGATTTTTTCTTGAAACCGTAATTTCCAGAGAGCCTGATTTAAGCTTTTCAATATAGGCGTTTATCTCCTCCCTGTCCTGCTCGGTTAAATGATAGCCGCAGGGAACCTCTACAATATTATCGTGAAAATCGAGCTCGGTTTTTTCTTCCTCGGTAACAGGCGCGGTATCAAGCTCTACGTCGCTTATAACTCTTCCGTCCGAAAGCTCGATAATGCGGTCGGCATATTGCTCGGCAAACTCGCGGTCGTGGGAGACGACAATTACAAGCTTTGTTTCGGAAAGCTTTTTAAGGGTATCGAAAACCTGACGTCCCGTATTTGAATCAAGCGCGCCGGTCGGTTCGTCCGCCATTATTATTTGGGGCTTTTTAACCAGTGCGCGGGCAATGGCTACCCTCTGCTTCTGTCCGCCCGAGAGCTCGTTGGGCTTACGCGAGCCGTAACCCTCTAAGTCCACCTGCTTTAAAATGTCATTTATTTCCCCGTCGCTTGCCTTGCGGTTTTGCAGCTCTATTGCAAGGGCGATGTTAGCCCCCACCGAAAACTCGTCAAGCACATTGTATTCCTGAAAAATAAATCCGACATAGGTGTTCCTGTAGGAGTCAAAATGCTGCTGCTTAAAGTTCTTTGAGGAAACGCCTTTTATTATTATCTCCCCGCCGTCGTAGCTGTCAAGCCCGCCCAGCACATTCAGAAGGGTCGATTTACCGCTGCCCGATTTACCGAGCAGGAAAACCATTCCCTTATCCGGGAATTTTAAGGAAACGCTGTCCAGCGCCTTAACGGGCACTCCCTTTTTAGGTCTGTAAATTTTTACAAGGTCTTTTGTCTCTAACATAACTGCCTCCTAAGTACCGTACTAATTATGCTAACTGTACTAATTCAAATGGTACAGCTATATGATACCACGCCCTATACCGTTTGTCAATATAGGTTACAAAATTTTAACTATTATATTTTTTTGCCCTGTGTTTGCAAATTCTGTTGTATATAAAAAGCCCCAAAAGGCTTATAACCACCGTGCCGCCGAAAACTATCGCCGCAAGCTCGTACCTCCCGATTCCAAGCGCGCTGCCGCCCACGGTCGAGGTTATTATTGACGGAAGCCGCGCGACCGATACTATAACAATAAATTTTGAAAGCTTTATATCGGTAAGCCCCACAAAATAGGTAAGTAAATCCTTAGGCGTACCCGGCAGAAAGAATACCAGAAAGGTAATAAGGTCAAGCCGCTTTTCGTTTTGTAAAAATTTAAGCTGTTTAATCTTGCCCGTGTCGAAAAATACCTCGACCAAGCGTATTCCGAACCGTCTTACAAGCCCGAAAACCAAAAGACTGCCTATTGTTACGCCCGCAATGCATAGAAGCGTTCCCTCCACCGCGCCGAAGGCATAGCCCGCACCGATTTCCAGCGGCTCGCCGGGCACTAAGGCTATCAGCACCTGAAAAACCATCATTCCGATAAAGATTAATCTTCCCCAGTTGCCGCGGGATTCCACCCAGTCCCTGAACTTTTCAGGCTCCGAAACAAGGCTTATCATCGGCTTGCCGATAAACCACGCCACCGCGGCGGAAAACCCTAAAAACAGAAGGAAGGCGCATACGCTTATTATTTTTTTCTGCTTTGTTGTAAGATGTCTTTCTTCATTTTGAATACTCATTTAATTTTGTGCCAATGTCCTTTTTCATTTGATTCCAGGCGTCCTCATGCTCGACATAGTAAAGCGGACACAATTTCCCTGTAATATCATAATGCCTTATAACCGCCGATTCGTCAAGACCCAATTCATTTAAAAGCCAAGAGGCAAGCTTAATAACCGCATTATAGGTATCGTCATTAAACCTTCCCGTATCGTCGGGGTGGCAGACTTCAATGGAAATCGTGTCGCTGTTGCGCCAGTTGCTCGCCGCCGATTTTTCCCACAGCGGCACACACTGGATAATCTCCCCCTCAAGCCCCACCACAAAGTGGGAGCTTACCTCGGTTGAGTCCTTGTCGAAATAATCGCGGTTGTTCTGCGCCGTCGTATTCGGATTCCCCACATAGTGTATCACAAGGTTCTTAACCCCGTCAAGCCCTGTGCCCGTTCTCGCGGTGTTGTGCAGGTGAATAATCTGCTCATCTATCCAGTCGGGTATCTCGATTGCCTTGACCTTTTCTAACTTAGCGGGGGAGCTGCCCCCGCCCTTGACCGTTTTATATATCATAACACCGCCGAAAACCGCTCCCGCCGTCACACCTAAAAGCAGTAAAAAACAGATTATGCGCCTTAAAATAATTTTTCTTCTTTTCCTCCGTCTGCGCTCCAACTGAGCCAAACGGGAATCATAATTATGTTCCGCCATTAATTAACGTCCTTTTTTATACAGTATCAAAGGTAAGTGTAACCTTAAATAAATCGCCGTCAATATCAATCTGAAGACTGCCGTTCTGAAGCTCGGTAAGGCTTCGCGCTATCGAAAGCCCCAAGCCGCTGCCCTCGGTATTGCGGGATTTGTCGCCCCGCACAAACCGCTCGGTCAGCTCCTCGCCCGTAATATTAAGCTCGTACTTAGAAATATTCCTGAAGGTTATTTTCGCCCTGCCGTCACGTTCGGAAACATCAAGATAAACCCTCGTGCCGACCTGCGAGTACTTGCAGATGTTGTTCATAAGGTTATCGAAAACTCTCCACAGGTGTCTGCCGTCCGCCATAATTTTAACCGGCTTTTCGGGGATATTAACCACAGGGGTAAGCCCCGCCGCGTGCAGGCGCTCGTCAAACTCGCCTACGGTCTGGGACAAAAGCACTCCCGCCTCACATACCGTAAGGTTTACCGCAAGATTGCCTGTTGAAGCCTTTGAAGCCTCCATCAAATCCTCAATAAGCTTTTTAAGCCGTGAGGACTGACGGTCCAAAACGTCGATATATTCCTTAATATTCCCGTTTTCGGGCTCTTCCTTTTTAATAAGGTCAACGTAGTTAATAATCGAGGTAAGCGGGGTTTTAATATCGTGCGAAACATTTGTGATAAGCTCGGTTTTAAACCGCTCGCTCTTCATTTTTTCATTTATAGCGACCGAGAGACCATCGTTAATGTTGTTAAGGCTGTTTGCAAATACCTTAAAATCGCCGTACATATATTTTGTGTCTATCTTGTAATCAAGGTCGCCCGCGGCTATTTTTTCGCCGCCCTGCTTTATTCTTTGAAGAATAACCGCCAAGGATATGATAACCGCAACATCACCCACGGTAAACAAGAACAGTAAAACCGTTCTTTCTACAGGGTAATAGGTAAAAAGTGCAATAATAATAAACTGGAACAGCCCCACCGCCGAGGTGATAACCGCGGCTTTAGCGACTGTGGGAATATTTTTAAATAGGTATTTAAGCCAGCCGAAAACCTTTTTAATGCCCTTTGCCGTAATAGACCAAAGCTTATATAAAATGTTGTTTTTAAATAAGGTATGGTTTTTAAGCCGCGCGGCAAAGGTTAGGGTATAGCCGAGAGCGACAAAATAATCCACGCTTAAAATCGCCGCCAAGGCTACAATGAAATCAAGGTCGCCGCTGAACCCCGACGTGATTATTAATTCGGCACTAAACACCGCTATCACCGCGACCGCCGCGGTAAGCAAATCAAAGGGTATGCGGTCAAGGTGGTTAAGGGCTATTACTCCGCCCTTTATGTGGCTTTGGGCGGCGTAAAGGTAGCAGAGCAGTACTATAAGTACAACAACCGATACGCCAAGTATTACAAGCACCGCATAACGGAGCGTAAATGCAGTATCAATAACATTAACCAACAGCTGACCGTTACCCGAAAGCGCCTCTCTGGGAATATAAACGGTAATATTAATAGGCGTCTTTTCAACCGAAGTCCAATGCATATCGCCGTTTTCGTCCTCATACGCTCTTTCTTCATAGGTCGTCAAATTAAGCTGGCGTTTTTGCACAAGAAAGCTTTGCCCTGTGTAATTGCCCTCTATTACTCCGCCGTTTGTATAGTCCTCTATTGTATAATAAATCCGCTGATCGTCGCAGTAATTTTCTACGCTTTCCCCGTTTTCATACACCTCTAAAATATTATAAATATGACCGTTTCCTATGCGGTTCTCCATTATATCGGTTCTTATTTCGTCCCGTGTTTTGGTATAGCCGTCCCAGTCCAGCAAAAATATAACGGCTACTACCGACACAAACGCCGCCGCAAAGGCGATAAAGGAAAGAATTATTGCGGTAATCTTTATTGCAAGGCTTTCAGTTAATTTTTTCATTTTTTATCCCCCTTTTCCATTTTATAGCCGTGCGCCCACACAACCTTTAAATAACGCGGCTCGGCGGGGTTTATCTCGATTTTCTCCCTTAAATGCCTTATATGTACCGCCACGGTGCTCTCCGCTCCGAGGGCTTCCCCTCCCCAGACCTTTTTGTAAATCTCTTTGGGCGACAGCACCTGACCCGCGTTTTTCATAAGCAGCTTTAAAATTTCAAACTCGGTGGGAGTTAAGGAGACCTCCTCGCCGTCCACAAATACCTGCTTTGATTTGTCATTAAGCTCAATACTTCCTATCGTGTACCCGCTTTCAGGCTCGTTTATCTTGCCGCCGCCGAGGGTCATATACCGCCTTAGCTGGGATTTCACCCGCGCTATCACCTCGACAGGATTAAAGGGCTTTGTAACGTAATCGTCCGCGCCCACGTTAAGTCCTAAAATCTTGTCGGTGTCCTCGCTTTTAGCGGTTAGCAGTATCACGGGGATATTGGAAATCTCACGTAATTTTACCATAGCGGTAATGCCGTCGCACTCGGGCATCATTATGTCCATAAGCACAAGGTGAATGTCGTTTTCCTTGACCGCCAGCACCGCCTCGTTCCCGTTATAGGCGGTGAAAATGTTATACCCCTCCGAACTAAGGTAAATCTTAAGTGCCGAAACAATATCCTTCTCGTCATCACAAACCAAAATATTATACATACCTCTCACCACCGATTACATTATAACAGGAAATATATTAAGATAAAAGAGTTTTAATTATTAAGATTTCTTTAAGATTGAAAAATTTTCGGTTTGGTGGTATATTATAGTTAAAGAAGCCTCACAAGCCTCACGGGAGGTGGATTCGCCGCAGGCGAAGACGGAGGGATACATTACGGAGCACAAGCATAACACAAAACTAACCTACAACGCAAAAACCTTGCGAAAAAATATGACAAAGGAAGAGCGGCATTTGTGGTATGATTTTTTGCGTTCCTATCCTGTCAGGTTTTTACGGCAAAAGGTAATAGATAACTATATTGCAGATTTCTACTGTCACGAAGCCCGCCTGATTATAGAGCTTGACGGGTCACAGCACTACGAAGAGAAGGGTTTGCTAAAGGATAAAATCCGAACAGAAAAAATCGAAAGCAGAAATTTTACGGTAATTCGCATACCTAATAATGCGGTCAATAATAATTTCGGAGGGGTTTGCGAGTATATTGATTGGAGGGTCAAAGAATCCCTCCGTCAGCCTACGGCTGACACCTCCCTTTAGGCAAGGGAGGCTTATCTTCAAAAAGGCCCCCTTGCCTAAAGGGGGCTGTCGCGGCGAAGCCGTGACTGGGGGATATCATCTAATATCTAACATCTAAATTCGGTGACAATTATGAAGCTTGAAATTCTTAACAGCTGTCCTGCGTTTTTACGCGACTTTTTAACCTACAATGAAACAATCAAAGGCAAGTCCTCCCGCTCGGTCGAGGGGTACTATATTGACCTGCGCACATTTTTCCGCTATATGCTGCTTGTGCGAGGCAAAGTGCCTAAAAACGCGGAATTTAACAAGATTGATATTAACTCTGCCGATATAGAGCTTGTCCGCTCGGTCACGATTTCCGACCTTTACGCCTTTATGGTCTACTGCAAGGAGGAGCTTCAAAACAACACCGCCACCAGGGCGCGCAAAACCTCCACACTCAGAATTTTCTTTAAATATATGTCGGTGCAGACCCACCAAATACCAACTAACCCCGCCGAGCTGCTTGAATCGCCTAAGGTGAAGCAGTCCTTACCTCGGCACCTGACCCTTGAAAACTCCTTGGAGCTTTTAAACTCGGTTGACGGAGCGAACGAGCGGCGGGATTACTGCATTTTAACCCTCTTTTTAAACTGCGGACTTCGGCTTTCTGAGCTTTGCGGGCTTAACCTTTCGGATATTTCAAGCGACGGAATTATGACAGTTACGGGAAAGGGCAACAAGGAAAGGGCGGTTTATCTTAACGACTCCTGCTTAGCGGCGGTAAAGGCGTACCTTGCAGTAAGACCCAACGAGGGAATCGTCGTGACCGACCGAAACGCCCTTTTTATCAGCCGAAATCACAGGCGGATAAGTCCCAAAACCGTTCAGCACATAGTTAAAACCTATCTTGAAAAGGCGGGGCTCGGCGGTATGGGCTTTTCGACCCACAAGCTCCGCCACACCGCCGCCACCCTTATGTACCAGCACGGAAAGGTGGATATAAGGGTACTTAAGGACATTTTGGGTCACGCAAACCTCGGCACCACCCAGATTTACACCCACGTTTCGGACGCGCAAATAAAGCGGGCTGTCGACGCCAACCCGCTTTCGAATGTTAAGGATAAAAAATGATGCTATAAAATAATACAAACCAACCCGTTACAGCCCTCGTTGATAACCCGCTCAATAGTCTCCTGAATACGCATACGCGCATCATTGGGCATACGCGAAAGCTTTGTGTGCAAGCCCTCGTTTACAAGCTCGTGGAGGGATTTCCCGAAAATATTGGAATCCCAGATTTTAACGGGATTTTCCTCGAACTCGCTTAAGAGATACATAACAAGGTCCTCGGACTGCTTTTCACTTCCCACTATCGGGCTTACCTCGGTGGTAATATTCGCCTTCATAAGGTGGATTGACGGGGCTGACGCGCGAAGTCTTACGCCGTAGCGTCCGCCCTGCTTCATAATTTCGGGCTCTTCAAGCTTTAAGTCCTCGATTTCCGGCATTATTATGCCGTAGCCCGTCGCTTCGACCTCGTCAAGCGCGCCCTTTACCTTTTTATAATCCTTTTGCATTAAGGCGAGCTCTTTTATACTCTCCATCAGCTCCTGCTCGTCGTTAATAACAAGCCCCGTGGTCTCGGCAAGCACCTTGTAGAAAAGGGAATTTTTAATGTTTATCATAACCTCGGCACTGCCGCTTCCAAGGTCTATAACCTCAACCACCGCACCGTCAACATTTTCGCTGTCCTTAAACGCCGTCTCAAATCGGCTTATATCCCTTATGTGGCGTATACCGCCCGCCGACTCCTTAATTGTATCGGTAAGGTCGGCTCTCAGCCAATGGTCAAGCGGCAAAGAATTAATCCAACGCGGGAAATTAATGCAGATTTCCTTTATCGGAAACTCGAACAGCACGCGGGACAAAATCTGTTTGATATTTTCTTCACTTAGCTCTAAGCAGTTTACAGGCTCTACGGGAACGCCGTACTTTTCGGTAAGCCTTGCCGCAGTATCTGCCGCCTCGGCGGAGCTTGGGTACATACAGTTTAAAAGCACTATAAACGGCTTGTTTATCGCCTTAAGCTCGTCGATAACCCGCGCCTCGGCTTCTTCGTACTCGCTTCGCGGAATATCGCTTATACTGCCGTCGGTGGTGATTACAAGACCTATTGTTGAATGTTCGTTAATGACCTTGCGTGTGCCTATCTCCGCCGCCATATTAAATGGAATCGGCTCCTCAAACCACGGGGTCATAACCATTCGCGGCTGGTCGCCCTCTATGTAGCCTAACGCGCTCGGCACAATATAGCCCACGCAGTCGATAAGCCGCACGTTCATCGCCGCGGAATTGTCAACCTTAATCTGCACACCCTTTTCGGGTATAAACTTAGGCTCGGTAGTCATTATTGTTCTTCCTGAGGAGGATTGCGGCAGCTCGTCGTTCGCCCGCTCTTTCTGGTAGTCGCCCTCGATATTCGGAAGTACAAGCTTATCCATAAACTGCTTGATAAAGGTGGATTTACCTGTCCTTACAGGGCCTACCACGCCGATATAAATATCCCCGCCCGTTCTGGCGGCAATATCCTTGTAAATATTCACGTTTGTCATACTGCTTCCTCCATACATTTCACTGTCTTTTGGTAAAGCATATGCCCGGTCGGACGAATTTATGACAAATCGGTTTTTTATTATTAAGCACTATGCACTTGTTAAAAGCTTAAAAATATGTTACTATATTAATAAAGGAGATGAGCCTATGCACCTTCAGGAATCGGGAGAAATGTATCTTGAAACAATTTTAATTTTAAGCCGCAAAAGCGGGACGGTGCGTTCTATAGATATAAGCGAATATATGGGCTATTCCAAGCCGAGCGTGAGCCGCGCCGTGGGGCTTTTAAGGACGGACGGCTATATAACCGTGGACGGCGGCGGATTAATAACCCTTACAGACAGCGGAAGAAAAATTGCCGAAAAAATTTATGAGCGCCACACCCTGCTCGCCGAGGCGCTTAAAATGTTAGGTGTTACAGAGACCGCCGCCGTCACGGACGCCTGCAAGATAGAGCACGATATAAGCGACGAAAGCTTTGAGGCCATCAAGCGCCATTTAAAGAAAAGGGCGTAGTCTATGCCGATTAAGCTTTATTACACCGAAAAGGGCTACGGCACACCCCTTATTATGCTGCACGGCAACGGGGAAAACGGCGGCTTTTTTAAGAATCAAATCGATTTTTTCTCCGAAAAATACCGCGTGATTGTTCCTGACACAAGGGGTCACGGCAGGTCTCCGCGCGGCTCTGCACCCTTTACCTTCGACACCTTTGCGGAGGATTTAAAGGGATTGCTTGACTCCCTTGATATTGAGAAAGCCATTATTTTAGGCTTTTCGGACGGCGGCAATATTTCGCTTTTATTTACCCTTAAATATCCCGAATATGTGGAAAAGCTTATTTTAAACAGCGCAAATTTATACCCCGCGGGGCTCAAAAGGTCTTTTTTGATTTCTGTCAGACTTCTTTATGCCGCGACCTGCGTTATTTCACGTTTCAGCAAAAAGGCGGAAAGAAAAAAGGAACTGTTGGCACTTATGGCGAAACAGCCCGATATTAGTCCCATGGAGCTAAGCGCCGTAAAATGCCCCACCCTTGTTATCGCGGGAACCCTTGACCTTATTACCCAAAAGCATACCCGCCTTATCGCCGATTCGATAGACGGCGCTTTGCTTTGCTTTATAAACGGAAACCACGCCGCAGCGCAAACCAACAGCGTGGAATTTAATAAAACGGTAGAGCGATTTCTTGAAACAACGTAAATAAACAATGTATATTCGTTCGGTCAAGGGCGCCCACTATTACGGGGATTAATTGACCTGTCCCAACATCAAGAAAATTTGGGGGTGTCGGCTTTTATATATCTAAATTTATAACCGTTTTTCCTTTTTTCTCAGCCACTTCCTTAAAATGCGCTGCGCCGCCCGTGATATGATTTACATATGTAATTACATAGTCCGATTTTTCTATCATCCAAAGATTTCTTTTAATTATTGCATACTTGGGTGGCGTTCTCTCAAGACCTTCCGGATATAACGTTTCTTCGCCGTCTTCAAGCATTAAATTTTCCTTTTTAAGCGGTATGTAAGCTAAAACCACATAATATTTTATATGCGGATAGAGCGTTTTTAACGCTGTAAGGCATTTTCTTACCATTCGGTCAAACCCACCGTGATTTCCGACATAAAATAAATCGACATTTTTATTTTCAATCAAGTCCAACAGAGCCGTGCGTAATGCCGGCTCTGTTTTTTGCGGCGCGTCCCTGTGTCCGAAAAATGTTGCTGTCATCATTTCACCTTTATTTTTAGTTTATTGCACTTATATAGGTGCATAGTTATAATAACACTCACTTATAATATTGTCAAATACTTTTGCTCTTAAACGAGAACAAAAAGGTGATATGACAATGAATCCTGCTATTGAAAAGCAAATAGGTGAAAACATAAGAAGCCTCCGAATAAAATCGGAAATGACTCAGGAAATATTAGCCGCAAAATTACAGCTTGAAGGCTGTGACATAACAAGGAGTGCCATAGCAAAAATTGAAGTCGGGCAAAGACACCTGTACCCTGATGAAATTATTTTAATTAGAAAAATTCTTAATACGACCTATGATGAAATATTAAAGCTTGAAAACTCATAACAAGGAATATCATTGTAATATTTATAAACTTTTGCGGGACGGTGTGGGCACCGTCCCCTACGATTTTAACAGAAGACTGAGCAGGAACAAGGGGTTTCAAAAGGGGAATATCCCCTTTTGTCGGCAAGGTCGGTTCGGGAACCCGATCGAAAGGGGTCCCGACGGTTCTTTCCCCCATTTCTGTCCGCACAGAAATGGGGCGTGCGAAGCGCAAACAGTCTCATTAATTTAAAACAACTTAAAACATACGATCATTGACATACTTTTTTTGCAAAAAAGGTTCTATCCATAATGTTGGGGTTATATGAGATTATGCCTCCCTTGCCTAAAGGGAGGGGGACCGCCGAATGGCGGTGGAGGGATATATATGGACTTCTGCAGACCAAAGTATCCCCCAGTCACGGCTTTGCCGTGACAGCCCCCTTTAGGCAAGGGGGCCAAAAAATACCCCAACATTTACAAAAGAACCTGCAAAAAATGACTGCCTCACTTGCTGTGAGACAGTCATTTATACTTTAAAGATTTTTATTCAGCAACAGCTGATTCAACTGTTTCCTCGGTTACGTTTACGAACAAACCGTCCTCGCTCTCGGAGTCGGTTTTTTCCTCCTCGTCATAGGCGGCGGGGTTAATTTCCTCGCAGCGCATACCTGTTCCCGCGGGAACAAGCTTACCGATAATAACATTTTCCTTAAGACCGAACAACGGGTCAACCTTGCCCTTAATAGCTGCCTCGGTGAGAACGCGAGTGGTCTCCTGGAAGGATGCGGCGGACAGGAAGGATTCTGTCGCCAATGATGCCTTTGTAATACCAAGCAATGTAGCACGGTAGGTGGCCTTGGTAAGCCCCTCCTCGCCCGCGTCGATTCTCTCCTGAACCTTGGCGTTCGCGTCGGCAATCTCCTTATACTCGTAGCTTACGTTCTGCAACAGGTCTGTAGAGCCTGCGTCGGTAACGCGGAGCTTTCTCATCATCTGACGGACGATAACCTCGATATGCTTATCGTTAATGTCAACACCCTGAGTCCGGTAGGCGTTCTGAATTTCGGCGATGATATATTCCTCAACCGCCTCGGGTCCCTGCGCCTCCAGAATATCCTGCGGATACTTAGCGCCCGGAATCAGCATATCTCCCGCCTTGACCTCGTCGCCGTCCTTGACGAGACAGCGTATACCGTAGGGAATGGTGACCTTTTCCTCGGTTTTAAGCTCGTCGTTGGTGATGATTATAACGTTGCTCTTCTTTTCCTCAGCTATGCGGACTCTGCCGTCGATTTTGGCGATAAGCGCGCATCTCTTAGGACGCCTTGCCTCGAACAGCTCCTCAACACGCGGAAGACCCTGTGTAATATCCTCGGTGCTGGCGATACCGCCCGTGTGGAAGGTACGCATTGTAAGCTGTGTACCCGGCTCGCCGATAGACTGCGCGGCGACAATTCCGACAGCCTCGCCGATTGTAACGGGCTTGCTTGTAGCAAGGTTTCTGCCGTAGCACTTCTTGCAAACGCCATGGTGGCTGTGGCAGGTAAGGACAGAGCGAATCTCGATTCGGGTAATGCCCGCGTCGACAATCTTTTTAGCGCCCTCGCCCGTAACCATATCCTCGTGCGACCAGATAACCTCGCCTGTTTCGGGGTGAATTGCGTCGTGGAGCAGGTATCTGCCCTCAAGACGTTCCTCAAGCGGCTCCAAAATGTGGTTGCCGTCCTTAATATCGAATATTGTAAGACCTTCCTCGGTGCCGCAGTCGTCCTCGCGGACAATAACGTCCTGCGCGACATCGACAAGACGGCGGGTAAGATAACCCGAGTCGGCGGTACGGAGCGCGGTATCGGCAAGTCCTTTACGCGCGCCGCGGGAGGAAATGAAGTACTCAAGTACGTTAAGTCCCTCGCGGTAGTTAGCACGGATAGGAACCTCGATTACCTTACCGGCGGTATTCGCAATAAGTCCGCGCATTCCTGCAAGCTGTCTTATCTGGCTCATAGATCCGCGCGCGCCCGAGTCCGCCATCATAAAGATGGGGTTAAACTCGTCAAGGTTGCCCTTAAGCGCGTCGGCAACGTCCTCTGTAGCCTTGTTCCATATCTCGATAATATGGCGGCTACGCTCCTCGTTGCTTATAAGACCGCGGCGGTAGTCGCGGGTTACGCGGTCGATCTGATTCTCAGCGTCGGCAAGAATATCCTTTTTAGCGGGCGGAATTACCGCGTCGATAACCGCGACGGTTATAGCACCCTTTGTGGAATACTTAAAGCCTGTAGCCTTAATATTGTCAAGCACAATTGAAGATTCGCTTGTGCCGTGGATAGTGATACAGCGGTCGATAATTTTACCCAACTGCTTTTTGCCGACCTTATTCTGAACAATGTCGTCATTGCTCTCGATAAAGTTAGCCGACGGGTTTTTAACCGTAAAGGTCCATTCAAGATCCAGCTTATGCGCGGGGTCGCTCCTGTCAACAAAGCCTAAATCCTGCGGGATAGACTCATTGAAGATTATAAAGCCCACGGTACACCAGACAAGACCGCTTTCACCCTCGGCATTAGTCATACGAACCCTGATAGGCGCGTGAAGCCCGACAATATTGTCGCTGTATGCCATAATCGCCTCGTTCTTATCCCTGAAGACCTTGTTGGCGCCCTTTTCATCGGACTTGACAAGGGTAAGATAATAGGAGCCGAGAACCATATCCTGCGTAGGAACGGTAACAGGCTTACCGTCAGACGGCTTTAAGAGGTTATTTGCGGCGAGCATTAAGAATCTCGCCTCAGCCTGCGCCTCTGCCGAAAGCGGAACGTGAACCGCCATCTGGTCGCCGTCAAAGTCGGCGTTATAAGCGGTACATACAAGCGGGTGGAGCTTTAACGCCTTACCCTCAACCAGCACAGGCTCAAACGCCTGAATACCGAGTCTGTGAAGTGTAGGCGCGCGGTTTAAGAGCACGGGGTGCTCCTTAATCACGGTCTCAAGCGCGTCCCAAACCTCGTTTGATGCACGCTCAACCATTTTTCTCGCCGACTTGATATTGGTAACCGCCTTGGTTTCCACAAGACGCTTCATAACAAAGGGCTTGAAAAGCTCCAACGCCATTTCCTTAGGAAGACCGCACTGGTACATTTTAAGCTCAGGTCCTACAACGATAACCGAACGTCCTGAATAGTCAACACGCTTACCGAGCAGGTTCTGACGGAAACGTCCCTGCTTACCCTTTAACATATCCGAAAGGGATTTAAGCGGACGGTTGTTAGGTCCTGTTACAGGCTTGCCGCGTCTGCCGTTATCGATAAGGGCGTCCACCGCCTCTTGAAGCATACGCTTCTCGTTGCGGACGATTATATCGGGAGCCTTAAGCTCCAAAAGTCTTTTAAGACGGTTGTTACGGTTGATAACGCGTCTGTAAAGGTCGTTTAAATCGCTTGTGGCGAAGCGTCCGCCGTCAAGCTGTACCATAGGACGAAGATCGGGCGGTATTACGGGGATAACGTCGAGAATCATCCACTCGGGACGGTTGCCCGACTGCCTGAACGCTTCAAGCACCTCAAGGCGCTTTAAAAGGCGTATGCTCTTCTGACCCGTGGCCTCCTCAAGCTCCTTGCGGAGCTCGTCGCAGGTCTTTTCAAGGTCGATTTCGCAAAGAAGCTTCTTTATAGCCTCAGCGCCCATTCCCGCCTCAAAATCGTCCTCATATTTTTCGCGCATATCGCGGTACTGCTTTTCGTTTAAAAGCTGCTTTTTCTCAAGCGGGGTCGTGCCCGGGTCGGTTACGATATACTGCGAGAAGTAAAGCACCTGTTCAAGAGCCTTTGGTGTAATATCCAGCACAAGACCCATACGCGAGGGAATGGTCTTAAAGTACCAGATGTGGGATACAGGAGCCGCAAGCTCGATTGAGCCCATACGCTCTCTGCGCACCTTTGCGCGGGTGACCTCAACGCCGCAGCGTTCGCAGACCTTGCCCTTATAACGGATGCGCTTATACTTTCCGCAGTGACACTCCCAGTCCTTCTGCGGCCCGAAAATGCGCTCGCAGAAG
>JBJEOD010000115.1:0-2825 GCA_051880535.1 Acutalibacteraceae bacterium
CCTGCTCACCCGGTTGGGTTAAGTTCTGCGAGTTCTACTATCCCGATATGCTTGAGCATCTTTCTACCTGCAAGTCACCCCAGCAGATGGGCGGCGCGGTAATTAAGACATATTACGCCGAGAAAATGGGCATTGACCCGAAGGATATTGTTTCGGTTTCGGTTATGCCCTGTACCGCTAAGAAGTTCGAGATCGGCAGAGCCGACCAGAGCGCGGCGGGCGTTCCCGACGTTGATATTGCTATTACCACGCGTGAGCTTTCGCGTATGATTATGCGCGCGGGTATGCACTTCGATTGGCTGCCCGACGAGGAATTTGACAATCCGCTCGGCGAGGATACGGGTGCGGCTGTAATCTTCGGCGCTACGGGCGGCGTTATGGAGGCGGCGCTCAGAACCGCTAACGACTGGCTTACCGGCAAGGACAACACCGAGGTTGACTTCACCGCTGTTCGCGGCACTCAGGGTCTTAAGGAGGCTACCGTTAATATTAACGGCTCTGATATTAAGGTTGCTGTAGCTTCAGGCGCGGCGGCTGCTAAGTGCGTAATGGATATGATGAAGAACGGCAATCCTAACGGCTGGACCTTTGTTGAGATAATGGGTTGTCCCGGCGGCTGTGTAAACGGCGGCGGTCAGCCGATTCAGCCCCAGTATGTAAGGGATACCGTTGACCTTAAGGCTAAGCGCGCTAAGGCTCTCTATGATCAGGACGCTTCAATGCCTATCAGAAAATCCCACGAATCTCCCGTTATCAAGACGCTTTACAGCGAGTGGTACGACGGCTTCGGCGGTCACAAGGCGCATCACGACCTGCATACCTCTTACGTTCCCCGCAAAAAATATTCAAAATAAAATAGGAACTGCAATACGCAGGGAATAGAACAAAAAAACCATTGATATCCAAACCTTAAGGGTTCAGATGTCAATGGTTTTTAATTTGTATTTTACGGAGTTATTTTATCTAATATCAGCTGTACAGACTCAGGATTTACTTCGCGGGGATTGGAGGCGGTGCAGAGGTCTTCAAGAGCCGCGTCTATTATGTTCTGCTTTTCTTTTTCAAAATCAGTCCTGCTGATTCCCGCATCCCAAAGGGTAGCGGGTATTTCCATACGGCGGAGCATATATTTAACCTCGTCTATAAGGCTTTCTACCGCAATACGGACATTATCGTGAGGGAGCTTAAGCTTTCTTGAAATGTCGGCATAGCGCTTTGCGGCTTCGCACGGCTCGGTACCGAAGCAGGCGCGGAGGTGTGCGTTAAACCTGATGACATGAGGCAGAAGCATTGCGTTTGCACGGCCGTGAGGAATGTGGAATTTTGCGCCCAAAGCGTGGGCAATACCGTGATTTACACCAAGCCCTACCTCATTGAACGCCATACCCGCAAGGCAGGAAGCGCTGTGCATTTTTTCTCTTGCAATGACATCGTTACCGTCCTTATAGGCATAGGGAAGATACTCAAAAGCAAGCAACAACGCCTTTTCTGCAAGTGCGTCGGACGCGTCGTTGGCATTGACCGAAACCAAAGCCTCAAATGCGTGGGTGATTACATCCATACCTGTGTCGGCGGTAACCGACGGAGGCGCCGAAAGAACAAGCTCGGGATCAAGAATAGCAAGGTCAGGAAGCATTCCCTCATCAACCAACGGATATTTTAAATGGTCTTCATCATCGGTGACGACTGCGAACTTAGTAACCTCAGAGCCTGTGCCGCTGGTAGTCGGAATAGCAATCAGCTTAAGATTGTCCATACCTGATTTTTCGCCCATAAACACGATGGCTTTAGCTGCGTCGATAGCCGAACCGCCGCCGAGTGCTATAACGATCTCTCCGCGGTGCTCTGTAATAAACCTGAGCCCCTTCGCGATAAGAGCAGTGGACGGATCTGGCTTGACCTCGTCAAATACCGCGACGCTCTTGTAATCGGTCAGCTTATCGGTAATCTTATTTATCATACCCGATGAGATCATAAACTTATCGGTAATAATAACCGCCGATTTGCCTTTAAATTCCTTCAAGGTATCGAGCGCATTTGAATTGAAGCGTACTTCGGTGCGTATTTTGAATCTGTTCATATTGCAATCCTATTTCTGTATGTTAACAATTTTTACCTTATCGCCGTTTTTCAGCGCGGCGGCGTTGGCATCATCGGTATCAAGATGCATCTCAAGGCGGAATTTATCGCTTACTCTGACCTGAACATCATAAAAGCGTGTGCGGCGTTCGCTGTTAACATCAACGGTCACATAGGAATTATCCTTAACGCCGAAACGCTCTCCGTCTTCGGTACTCATATGTATATGACGGTTAGCGATTATACAGCCTTCCTTTAAGGTGACAATACCTTTAGGTCCGATTATGGAAACGGAAGCCGAACCTGCGATTTTTCCGCTTTCACGCACGGGCGGCTTAACCTTTAAGGTGTATGAATCGGTACGTGAAATCTCTACCTGTGAATCGCTGCGCTCGGGACCTAAAACGCGGACATTTTCGATCGGTCTTAAGGAAGGACCGACGATGGTGAGCACCTCCTTGCAGGCGAACTGTCCGGGCTGGGAAAGCTCCTTTAAAGGGGTGAGCTGATAGCCTGCACCGAAGAGAATATCGATATGCTCGCGCGAAAGATGAATGTGACGGTTGGATATACCCACAGGTATGCCTTCATCGCCGTTATCTGCCGTACTGTTGGCCTGCAATGCCTTTAAAACGGCATCTGCCACTGCCGAAACATTTATTTCCATAAAGCTTCTCCTTAAGCAAAGCCGACAAATCCGAACCCGATTTTAAAGGGCGGATTTTCGCCTTTGCATTGTTAAAATA
>JBJEOD010000116.1:0-2823 GCA_051880535.1 Acutalibacteraceae bacterium
AACGCACAATACAGTTACAGCAAAGCGTAGGCTTTACCGCCTGCGCTTAAATTTTGCGAAAAGGATGTGAAACAGTATGTCTGCAACCGTAGCGGCGGCGCTTAAAAAGCTTTCTGCCATTGTATTGTCGGACAAGAATAACCTTAAAACCGCCGTAGGAATTATAATCGGAATTATAGTTATTATTGTAATGCCGATTGCGGCGGTGCTTTCTATTTTCAGCGGAGATATGAATATCGACACCGACAGGCTTCAGCAGATGATAACCGAGAGCCTGACATCAGAGGAAGAAGATAATCTGAAATTCATTGAGGATACAATGTTAACTCTTGATAAAAAAATGACTGATGCAGGTTTCCATGACAGAGTTAAAGAGGCGCAGGTGCTCTATGTGCTTGCGCTTTCGGATTATTCAAAGGAAGACGGCTTTACAGAGAAACTGGTGGGCTGTTTTGCCGCCGAGCAAACCGATGAACAGCTTATCTTAGCTGTCAACGAAGCCTTCGGAACAGATATTAATTCCGAGGACTTCACGAAAATAATGAACGACATCAGAGCAAAGGGGGATTAATAATGAATATTAATACTATTTTTCAAAAAAAGGACTGCGAAATTAATACAGAGCCTTGTGTAATTGAAAAGACGGTTGAGCTTACGGAAAAAGAATATAATCATTTTTATCATAATCTGCTTGAAGACTATTCCTTTATAGCAGAGAATTCAGATTGTATGTACCAAGACAATAACGGAGTCAGACACTGTATGCTCGTGTTAGGAAAAGGTATTACTGACGGCATACTTGTTGAAGCCGAGGGTTACGGTTATGCACGGTACTCTGCTTTTCTGCCCGGCGCCCGACTGCTTATTGGGCATGAGCAATATCCGTCTCTTACGGCTCACGCAGATGAAATGCGATGGCTTACCGAGAAGTATGTGCAAAAGGCATTGGACGGTCAGATCGACTGTCAGTACAACATTAATTTCAGCGAGGCAAGGAAGCTTTGCCGCCAAAGCGGATTTACCGATGAGCTTTTTGTAGAAATGCTATCTGAACGGCAGGAGTTTGAATATGTCGAGCAGACGGATTATGGTTGCTATGTCACCATAGCCGAACCTTATTTACGGCAGGAGGACGAAAGAAATCTCAAAAAGCTAACGCCGAAAGAGGTTGAGGTGATGTGTGCCAAGCATACCCTGTGGCTCAACGATGCAGGCGGCGAACAGGCAGATTTTTCAAACTGTCTCTTAAAAGACCTGGATCTGTCCCGCAAAAATCTCAACAGCGCTGTATTTGTCGGTGCTGAATTTACTAATACACGCTTGTGTGGTGCGGAGCTGTGCTTTGCAGTATTAAATGACGCCAAGTTCTATAACTGCGATCTGTCGGACGCAGTTGCTGAAGATGCGGAATATAAAGGTGTAAATTTCATCGGTAGTAATTTCAGCCGCGGAATATTTACACACAGCAATTTTGCCGGTGCGAAATTCTGCGAATGTGAAATGTCCTGTATCAATATGCAAAGCTGTTGCATTGACGAAACCGAGTTCGGAGATCTGAATCTCACCTCTGTAAATTTGAGAGATTGCAGTTATGACGAGCGGGAGTGGACAGAAGAAATACTCGGTAAAATTATGTCTATGTGAGGTACGGCATGAAAGGAAAAATAAAGAGTATCCACGGAATCTATAAGAAGCACGGCCGCGACGAGTTCCTCGAAGCGGCCGCTTATTATTCCGACCATATTAATCCCAACAGCATTGACAAGACAATCGACGAAATGGAATCCCGATGGTATGACAGTTCGCACCGTCAGACCGAAGCGGAAAAGATGGTCGAGGACTACAACAACGGTCTGACTGTTCTCAATGATGACAGCCTTGCCTGCACAGACACAGGTCAGGCTATGACAATGTAAGAAAAAGTTCGGACTATATTTATATCACACTGCCGTAACCTATTGATTTTTGTAAAAAAATAGGTTATAATATCGACATAGATATTGAAACGGCGGTGAGGATATGAACAGCGTGTCAGAGCAAATAAAAAAACTGGAGGATGAACTCTTGACCTATCCGAACGGATATATTTCCCGCAAGCTGATAGGCGGTAAAGAACGCTTCTATCTTCAATGGACTGAAAACGGGCTCCTTAAAAGCAAATATATCAAGGCAGACGAATTGGAGCATATGCGCAGTATGGTGGAAAGGCGCAAGCAGATTCAGGAAAAGCTGAAAGAATTGAAAGCGACGCCTGAAGGTATGCAAAACAGCAATCTGAAACGAAAGGCGGTGCGAAATATGCAGAATATTACCGGAACCCTCATGTCAGAGGATAGACCTATTGCAAAAATCAAGAACGGCATGATAACTGAATGCGACGAAACTTTGCTTCCGCTGTATTTAAAGCGAACTAAAAATGTGGAGGGATGGTTAGCCTCACGTGCCATCGATGCACACAGAACCAATTCTCGGCTTTTGAAAAGAGCGCTTCGGCTTCGCACAACCGATGATGTGGCTACAGCACTCTCCGTCAATGCGGCTACGGTAACCGACCGGTATTGGTTTAAGCCTGAAGGCTCGACTGCCGTATATGAGGATATCCGCTTCAAAGAGAACTACTTCGCGGAGCTTGCTCTCCGCGGCGATCCCGACAGTTTCTCACGCAAACCCTCAAGAACGCCGGAGCTTACCAACACGGGTAGCTTTGAAAAGTGCTGGAAACTGATCGACGGAAAATGGTGGATGTATAAAAGCGGCAATGAGGAAGAATTGTTCTCGGAACTGTTTATCTGCCGCCTCGGTGAAAAGTTAGGTATCTCTATG
>JBJEOD010000117.1:0-2806 GCA_051880535.1 Acutalibacteraceae bacterium
ATATATAAGTGAATCTATCATTTCAGAGGTAATGCAAAATGTTTAACTCTTCAAGTTACAATTCTGTAATAATTGCTTGCAGATTGATTACGGCGGATTTTATTTACGGCGGTGAAATCCAAAGCTGCTGCGGTTAGATTAAATAGATATGATTTATGAAAAAATGTAAGACCTTTTTGAAAAAATTGTATTGACTTTTGAAAATAACAATAGTATAATTATCATGTCATCTATTATATTAAATGAACGGAGAGTACGGGAACGGAAAGCTCACATAAGAAAATCTGGATAATCGTGCTGGTAATTTCACTTATTTGCTTTATAGGCTGTGTTGCGTTTTTTATCTTAAGCCGAATGCAATCAAACGAAATTGATGATTTAAGATCGCAGGCTTCCGTAGACACAGATGACGTTTCTTCAGGCTCTAATTATGTCGAGCCGCCTGTAAATTTCGTTGAGCTGAAAAAGAAAAATCCCGATATTTACGCATGGATTAATATTCCGGGAACGGTCGTGGATTATCCTATTCTCAGGCGCGACGGTGATAACGGCTATTATCTTAATCACACGGCGGAGGGTAAAACTTCTATCTACGGCAGTATTTACACCGAGGATTACAACGATAAGGATTTTGCCGATTTCAATACCGTGATTTACGGCCATAATATGAAGAACGGGACGATGTTCGGCAGTCTGAAAAAATACAGGGATAAAGCCTTCTTCGAGCAAAATTGCTATATTAATATCTATATGCCGGGACGGATTATGAAATATCAGATATTCGCGGCATATGTTTGGGATGACAGGCATATTCTTTTAAGCCTTGATTTTTCAAAAGAGGATATACGCTCAGCTTATTTAGATATGATTTTTTCCACAAGAAAAATGAATGCTAACATTAATCAGGAGCTTACTGTCACCGAGGAGGACAGGATTATCACTCTTTCAACCTGCACAAGCAATAAAGAGGAGCGCTTCTTGGTTCAGGGAGTTTTAATATATGACAGCAGAGAACAAAACTGAAAAGAATTCTCCGGGTCGGCTAAAGCATAAAAAGCTCCTTGTTGTTTTGTCGGTTGTTTTGGCTGTTGTTTTGTTGTTGCTTTCGGCTTTTTTAATCGTTCTTAAATTAGGCGAAAGCGCTCTGCGAAAAAAACAGGAGAATATCGACGTAAAGCTGCCTCTCAGCGATTCGGAGAGTATGCCTGATGACGCGGACGCTTATTATAACGGTATCGCTTATAATTATAACGATAGGCTGATTAATATACTTGTTATTGGGGTCGATAGGAAAAAGCCTAATATGTCAGGTAAGCATCAGGCGGACGCGCTGTATCTTATCTCACTTGATACCGATGCAAATTCCGTCAAGGTCATTGCAATATCACGCAACACCGTCGCAGATGTTGATTCCTATGATATAAACGGCGATTATTTTTCGACAGTCAAGCAGCAGCTTTGTCTGGCTTATACCTACAGCTCGGACGATAAGAAATCGTCGGAAAACACGGTTAAAGCGGTCTCAAATTTACTTTACGGTATTCCGATAAACGGGTTTTACACGATATTTATGAATTGTGTCGAAGAAATAGTCGACGCTGTCGGCGGAGTACCGGTTCATATTACGGAGGATTTGACGGCAGTTAATCCTAAGCTTACACAGAACACGGATATTACTCTTTCGGGTGATATGGCGTTGGGCTATCTTCAATATAGGGGCGAAAGCAACGTACCCAGACTTGAGCGTCAAAAGACTTTTATTTCGAGCTTTGTAAATCAAGCCAAGGCGGCGATGCGTAAGGATTTTTCGCTTCCTGTTAAAATGTATAATAAGTTGGCTGCAAACACGGTCACGGATGTTACCGCCGCAAGCGCGGCATATCTTGCATCCGAAGCTCTTGAGGCTGATTTTGAAATTTTCGGGATAGAGGGTGATGTCGGAACGGACGGGCTTTATGAAACATTTACGCCGAACGAGGCGCAGCTTTATCAGCTGGTATTAAATGTATTTTATCAAAAAAAATAAATTATCTGAAAGGAAAATTGTTATGAAAAAAATACTGGCATTTGTTTTAGTGGCTGTTTTGGCGTTTTCCGCTGTTACAGCAAACGCGGCTCCTTCTCCCGAAAAGCTTGAGGGTGTAATCTCCTCTGCAACGGCAAGCGACTCAAAGGGTACTGCGGTTAAGGTTGTTCTTTCCGATGCAACCTCGGACAGAAGTGCTTATAACACTGCTTTGGAAGAGCTTAAAGCCGCTAACGGCTCAGATCTTAAGGTCGTTGACCATAAGGTAATTGCCTTAGACGGCACAGGCTCACCCACATATCCCCTTACCGTTGAATTAAAGATTCCGGGCGTTAAGGCTTCCTCCAAGGGCTTTGTGCTTTTCAAGAACTCTCAGGGTACTGTTGAGAAGCTCACAGCAACTATGGGCGACGGCAAGGTTACCGTAACCTTCAACGAGCTGGGCGAGTTTGTATTTGTTACAGATTCTCAGACCGTTACCGATATTAATTCCGCAGGTGCTAACAAGTCTCCTCAGACTTCTGATACCGCAACTCCGATTGCAGTTCTTCTGCTTGCCGCGAGTGCCGCTGTTGCAATTGTTTCTGTAAAGAAGATTAGAACAGCCGCTTAATTTCGGTTTCGGACAATTAAATTCAGGAAAAAACATATTAAAAGCAGTCGCTGTTTACGCGGCTGCTTTTTTATAGCCTTTTTTTGAGTAGTTTATGCGCTGAAAATCCGTTAAGGTTCTATTGCGAATGTTGGGGTGTTTCTGGCCCCCTTGCCTAAAGGGGGCTG
>JBJEOD010000118.1:0-2785 GCA_051880535.1 Acutalibacteraceae bacterium
CTTGAAGCAACCGATTTTTCAGAAGATATGATCCGAAAGGCAAAAGAAAAAACACATTCGTGCCTTTTGCATTTTTCTGTTCAGGACGCTACTAATCTTCCCTACGCTCCTGAAACATTTGATGCGGTTATAATTTGCAATGCTCTTCATATTATGCCGTCGCCTGATCAAGCGCTTTTTGAAATCGCACGAGTTTTAAAACCGAACGGAATACTGATTGCTCCTACTTTTACGATGGCAGACACTTTTCTCGGAAGAATACAAATGCGAATTATGGAGTTATCAGGCTTTAAGGTATTTCATAAATGGTCCTCAGACGCATATTTGAAATATCTGAATGCAAACGGTTTTAAAGTAATAAAAAGCTGCACCGTTGGCGGCACTGCAAAGCTGACCTATGCAGAAGCAAATAAAATCAATAAATAAAAGAGGTGGATTCAGAATGGTAAAAATGATTTTAAAAATTGACGGAATGGCTTGTGGAATGTGCGAGTCACATATAAATGACACGATACGAAGAAGCTTCAAGGTAAAAAAAGTTAATTCTTCTCACAGTAAAGGTGAGACAGAAATTATTGCAGAAAGCCCACTTGACGAAGAGACACTCAAAAAAGCAATCGGCGATACAGGCTATACGGTACTGTCTGTGCATACCGAACCGTATGTGAAGAAGGGATTATTTAAGCGTTGAGTCCGAAAAGTTCACATACGAAAACTTAGTGATATCCACTATACTATCAAGTTAAATATAGCGGCTTTGCTGTTATATAAATAAATTCAGGAGGAACAAGCTATGAACGAAAAAGTTTCAGCTTTGCTGAACGATCAGGTCAACAAGGAGTTGTATTCGGCGTATCTATACCTTGATATGGCAAATTATTATACGCAGAAAGGGTTGGATGGGTTTGCCAACTGGTACGAAATTCAGGCAAAAGAAGAACAGGATCATGCGATGCTGATATATCGGTATTTGCAAAACAACGGTGAAAAAGTTACATTGGAAGCGATTGCAAAGCCTGATAAAACATTTGAGACATTGATAGACCCGTTGACATCCGGTTTGGAGCATGAAAAATATGTTACTTCCTTAATCAACAATATCTATGCTGCTGCAGAAGTTAATGACTACCGCACAACGCAGTTCCTTGACTGGTTTATTAAAGAACAGGGTGAGGAAGAAAAAAACTCTATGGATTTGATTACTAAAATGGAGCTTTTCGGAGATGACGCGCGCAGCCTTTATATGCTTAATAGTGAGCTGGCTGCAAGAGTATATTCCGCACCCTCTCTGACTCTTTGATTCATAGGCTGAAGGCATTTGAATAGTCAGGAGAGTGTTTGAACTGTATAAAGCTCTGTGTTGGCATCAAGGTCTTCACAGAGCTTTTTGAACTATTGACAGGTTATTTAATGAAATCTGTAATACTCGCTCAATTCGATTTGCTTATGCTGAACTTCAAGCTCACCGACTCGTCGGTGCAGCGCTTCGGCGGTATGGATATACGCATTTTGGCTGTGAAGCTCGATTTGCATTTCAACCGGCAACGAAAGAAAATATCTGCGTGCACTGCTGCTTTTGCGGATTAACTGATGTAAATCATCATATCTCAAGGTATCACCTCACGGTTAGTATTTGATACATAGTTTCAAAATACATTTGGTAAAGTAAGGCAATGCAAAAAGTATAAATTATGTAACATTGTCTAATGGGAGCCTTTTTCTGTCCGTTCGGAGCATAAAAGGCTCCCGTTTTTTTGTAAAATACAATCTGTAAGCCGCAAAGGCTTATTATTTAAAAGCATCGATTAGCAAACGCTAACCGCAATCATAATGAAAGGTGGGGGTAATGCAAATGAAGACTATGAAACGGATTTTTACCGCGCTTTCAACTTTGTTGGTATTATGTTTAGGTGCAGTTAACGCATTAGCATACACCTATAATGATTTGCCCGAGGGTACTTATCAGATTAAAGCAGAGCTTTCCTGCTATATAAACGCAATGGGCGGCGTGGAGTTCGGTGCACTGCTGCTTACTTCTTCGGTGGTGAATGTTTTTTTCTGACGGAAGCAAAACTCTGACTTTAAATTTTACTAAGAGTCAAGTTACGATTTACAGTATCACCTGCGACACATTTATTGATGTTTCACCTTCCTATGTAACTGATACAAACGGTGTAAAAAGCGGTACCCTCGGATATTATAATGCAAACGGAGCATTAGTAACAGATAACTGAGTGATAAGAAATAACAAGAACGGTAGCACCACGATGTGTTACCGTCCTTTAACTATATGAAGTATCAATATATCCTAGTTATAATATATTCTTCGTCCTGCGAGTAGGCATTTTCTATTCTTCGAAAACCGTAAAATTGTCCTTGTTCCTTAATTTGTATTGAATCAAATGTGGTATCAACTTGCCACCAAGAGCCACCCAAATAAACTCGGTTCCAAGTATGAAGCAATGTGCTGTTATTTCTATCTCTGCCGTCAATTATAAAACAGGGTATGCCCTGACTTCGGCAGTATGAAGCGAAAAGGCAAGAGTAGTCAAAACAAATACTCGTTCTGGTTTCTAAGGTTTTCTCAATATTAAAATGCTGATAGCCCATAAAGTAGGTGCGGGAATAATCATAATTGATATTCCCAATAATCCATTTATAACCTTTTTTGACAACATCTTCTTGAGTTGTGCAATCCTTTGCAAGCTCGTTAAAGAAATTTTCGTCCACAGTGCCCCAAACGGCAGTTTGCCCATTAGCCAATCCGGTTTGTTTTGAAACTGTA
>JBJEOD010000119.1:0-2764 GCA_051880535.1 Acutalibacteraceae bacterium
GTGTTCGAGCATACGGAGGTATTTTTGCGCAGTGTGGGGGACACGACCGACGTTGTGCAAAAGGAAATGTATACCTTTGACGATAAGGGCGGGCGTTCAATTACGCTTCGCCCTGAGTTTACGGCGGGGGTTATCCGCTGTGCTGTTGAAAAGGGGCTTGTAAACGGTGCGTTGCCCGTAAAGGCGGCTTATGTGGGCGGCTGTTACCGCTACGAAAAGCCCCAGGCGGGAAGACTGCGCGAGTTCCACCAGTTCGGTGTTGAATGTATCGGCGCGGCGGAGCCTAACGCCGATGCGGAGGTTATCGCCCTTGCGGGTCAGGTGTTAGAGTCGGTAGGTATCGAAAAAATATCGCTTGAAATTAATTCAATCGGCTGTCCCGAGTGCCGTAAGGACTATGTGGCGGCGCTTAAGGATTATTTTAAGTCGCATATTGACGAGCTGTGCGACACCTGCAAGGACAGGCTTGACCGCAATCCTATGCGAATACTTGACTGCAAATCTCCCGTTTGCAGTAAAATCGCCGCGGGCGCGCCGGTTGTGACCGATTACCTGTGTGACGACTGCCGTGAGCATTTCAATGAGGTGCAAAAGCACCTTACCGCTGCGGGAATTAAATTTACCGTCAATCCCCATATAGTGAGGGGTCTCGACTACTATACCCGCACGGTTTTCGAGTTTGTTTCTGGCGATATCGGCGCACAATCCACCGTTTGCGGCGGGGGAAGATATGACGGGCTTATCGCTCAAATGGGCGGGCCGTCGGTTCCGTCGCTCGGCTTTGCTATGGGTATCGAGCGCATTATGCTTCTTTTAGAGGCGCAGGGAACAAAACTACCGCAGAATAACGCCTGCGATCTTTATATCGCGGCAATGGGCAAGGACGCCGCTTTAAAGGCGACCGAGCTGGTAGCTAACCTTCGCAGGGACGGCTTTAAGGTTCAGACCGATATTTGCGGCAGGGGACTAAAGGCGCAAATGAAGTTTGCGGATAAAATCGGCGCCGCATTTTCGATGGTTTTAGGCGATAACGAGCTCAGCACAGGCAAGGCTGTTCTTAAAAATATGAAGGACGGCGAAAAGAGCGAAATTGCGCTTGCCGACCTGTCCGACACACTTTTTAAGGCGCTTAATTCCTCAGCTTTAGAGGAGCTTGCGGATTCGATTTTAAATCAATAATACTTGGCGGTCTTACGGCCGCCTGTTTGAATTTTTTAAGAGGTGTTCTATTTTGAAGCTTGACAGAATGAACGGAATGAAGCGCACCGACTACTGCGGTGAGCTTACTAAGGAGAAAATCGGCAAGGAGGCAGTGGTCGCGGGCTGGGTACAGCGTCAGCGCGATCTGGGCGGTCTTATTTTTGTGGATCTGCGTGACCGCAGCGGAATTATACAGCTTGCCTTTGACGATACCACCGACCCTGCCGTTTTTGAAAAGGCGGGTAGCTTGCGCAGTGAATTTGTGGTTATGGCAAGGGGCAAGGTGCGTATGCGTTCCTCTGTCAATACCGAAATTCCGACAGGCGAAATTGAGATTGAGGTTTATGAGCTTAAAATTTTGGGCGAGTCCGAAACCCCACCCTTTGAAATACTGCCCGATTCTGCCGCTAAGGAGGAATTACGGCTTAAATACCGCTATTTAGACCTTCGCCGCGCACCGCTGCAGCGCAATATTTTAATGCGCCATAAAATTGCAAAGGTTACTCGCGACTATTTTGACGAAAACGGGTTTATAGAGATTGAAACACCTACCCTTATTAAATCCACTCCCGAGGGTGCGCGTGATTATCTTGTACCTTCCCGCGTTCATAAGGGCAGCTTTTTCGCTCTGCCGCAGTCGCCCCAGCTTTATAAGCAGCTGCTTATGCTGTCGGGCTTTGACCGCTATATGCAGATTGCCCGCTGTTACCGCGACGAGGACCTGCGTGCCGACCGTCAGCCCGAATTTACCCAGATTGACCTTGAGATGTCCTTTGTCGAAAAGGAGGACGTTTTCAAAATTGCCGAGGGGTATGTAAAGCGCCTGTTTAAGGAGGTTCTGGACGTGGATATTCCCACGCCGCTTACCCGCCTTACTTATACCGAGGCTATGGAGAATTACGGTTCGGATAAGCCCGACACCCGCTTTGATATGAAGATAAAGGATTTGTCGGACATTGTCGAAAACTGCGGCTTCGGCGTATTTGCCGATACGGTTAAAAACGGCGGAACGGTAAGGGCTATTACCGCCAAAAACGCCGCGGGGGTCTACACCAGAAAGGAAATCGACAAGCTTACCGAGGAGGCAAAGGGTATAGGCGCAAAGGGGCTTGCCTTTATCCGCTGGGTGGACGAGGCTCCGTCCTGCTCCTTCGCAAAGTTTATGACCGAAGAAGAATTAAAGGCAATTTACGAGCGCACCGGTGCCGAAAAGGGCGACGTTGTGCTTATTGTAGCCGACCGCAAAAAGACCGTGCTTTCGGTTTTGGGGGCTTTACGCCTGACCGTAGCAAAGCGGCTTGATATTATCCCCGAGCAGTTCAACTTCCTGTGGATAACCGAGTTCCCGTTCTTTGAGTACAACGAGGAAACGGGCAACTGGGACGCAATGCACCACCCCTTTACAAAGCCGCTTGACGCGTGCATACAGTACCTCGACAACGCGCCCGAAAAGGTCTTTGCCGACGCTTACGACCTTGTGCTTAACGGTATCGAGCTGTCCTCAGGCTCAATCCGTATTACCGACCCCGAACTTCAGAAGCATATGTTTAAAGCACTCGGTCTT
>JBJEOD010000120.1:0-13865 GCA_051880535.1 Acutalibacteraceae bacterium
GCGGCGCTCACACTTGAAAAAAAGCTTATTCTTGAAAAGGCGGAGATAAAAGAACCTGCTCCCGATTGCACGGTGTGCGGGGATACAGGCTTTATCGGCGGTAAAATCTGTGATTGCGTAAAAAAACTTGCCGCCGAAATTATGATAAACGAGCTGTCGCAGGAAATGCCGCTTGAAAGCTCGCGGTTTGATAATTTTGACCTTAAATATTATAAGGACGCTGACGGAAAGGACGGCAATCCCCGCCGCAGAATGACCGCGATATTAAAGACGTGCAGGGAATATGTTATAAGCTTTGACCCTAAAAAAAGCCGCAATCTGCTGTTTATGGGCAGTGCGGGACTGGGTAAAACCCATTTGACTCTGGCTGTTGTCTCGGGGCTTATTGAAAAGGGGTTTGCACCCGTATACGGCTCGGCGGAAAACCTTTTTGCAAGGATTGAAAAGGAAAGATTTTCGGGCGAAAACCGCGGCGCGTATGAGGAAATGACCTCATGCGACCTTTTGGTTATTGACGATTTGGGGGCGGAAACGGCGACCTCCTTTACAAAATCGGCGCTTTACAACCTTGTCAATACCCGTCTTTTGTCGGGCAGACCTACGATAATAAATACAAATCTTACAATGAAGGAGATTGAAGCGCGCTACACCGCGCGGATTTCCTCACGGCTTATCGGCAGCTTTGACGCGTATAAGTTTATCGGCGACGATATAAGACAGCAAAAAGCAATAGAGCGTATTAATAAGGAGTAATTCTTTTTGGAAATAAAGAAATATAATGCGGGAGAATATGAGGTTGCCGTTATAGGCGGCGGTCACGCGGGGGTTGAGGCGGCTTTGGCTTCGGCAAGGCTCGGCTGTAAGACAATTATGTTTACAATAAGCGTTGACTGGGTGGGCAATATGCCCTGCAACCCCTCAATCGGCGGCACGGCAAAGGGTCACCTTGTAAGAGAGCTTGACGCCTTAGGCGGCGAGATGGGAAAGGCGGCGGATAAAAACACACTCCAAAGCCGAATGCTTAACCTCGGCAAGGGTCCCGCGGTTCATTCCCTGCGGGCGCAAATCGACCGCAGAGCCTACAGCGAATATATGAAGCACGCGGTGGAATTGCAGGAAAATCTTGACGTCAAGCAATGCGAGATTACCGATATTTACCGCGAGAATGAAATATGGCATTGTATATCAAAGTTAGGCGCGGATTTTTCCTGCCGCTCGGTGGTTATCGCCACGGGTACATTTTTAGGCGGCAGAGTATATGTAGGTGAGGTAAACTATGCCTCGGGACCCGACGGCAATTTCCCCGCGACTGCATTAGCCGAATCACTTAAAAGGCTCGGCTTGCCGCTTAGACGCTTTAAAACAGGAACCCCCGCCCGCGTTTCAAGGGACAGTATCGATTTTTCGGCTCTGGAGGTGCAGGAAGGGGACGAGCGGGTAGTGCCCTTCAGCTATTCCACCGAAACCCCGCCCGAAAATAAGGTGGTCTGTCATATTTCCTATACCAATGACGAGACAAAGCGGGTTATACTCGAAAACATTAACCGCTCGCCCCTTTATGCGGGGGAGATTGAGGGAGTAGGTCCAAGATATTGCCCGAGCATTGAGGATAAAATCGTCCGCTTTGCCGATAAAAAGCGGCATCAGTTTTTTATCGAGCCCTGTGGAATAAATACAGAGGAAATGTATTTGCAGGGGCTTTCCTCCTCACTCCCCGAGGAGGTGCAGATTGAGCTTTACAAGACCGTCCCCTGCCTTAAAGATGTTAAAATAATGCGCAACGCCTATGCTATTGAATACGATTGCGTTGACCCGACAGCTATGCGTGCTACCCTTGAAATGAAGGATTTTCCGAACCTTTACGGCGCGGGGCAGTTCAACGGCTCCTCGGGCTATGAAGAGGCGGCGGCGCAGGGGCTTATCGCGGGAATAAACGCCGCCTTAAAGGTTAAGGGTAAGGAGCCGCTTATACTCTCCCGCGCGTCCTCCTATATCGGAACGCTTATAGACGACCTTGTGACTAAGGGCTGCTCTGACCCCTACAGAATGATGACCTCAAGGAGCGAATACAGGTTGCTTTTACGTCAGGACAACGCCGACGAGCGCCTTATGCCCACAGGCAGAAATTTAGGGCTTATAGACGATAAAACCTATTCCGCTTTTTTACTCCGTAAGGAGCAAAAGGAAAGGGAGATTGAAAGGCTTAAAAACAGCTTTTTAGCCCCGAATGAGGAATTAAACCGCCTGTTAGAGGAAAACGGCACCGCGCCGATAAGCACGGGTACCCGGCTTTCCGACCTTGTTAAAAGACCGCAGATAAGCTACGATATGTTGGCACCCTTTGATAAAGAAAGACCCGATTTACCGTACAGCGTGCGGGAAAAGGTGGAGACCGAGATTAAGTACGAGGGCTACATCGCCCGCCAGCAGGCGCAGGTCAACGAAATGCTCCGTCTTGAGGGCAAGGCTATTCCTGATGATATTGATTATTCCTCCGTTTACGGGCTGCGGCTTGAAGCTGTCGAAAAGCTCAACAAAATAAGACCCGCTAATATAGGTCAAGCCTCCCGCATTTCTGGCGTAAGCCCCGCGGATATTTCGGTGCTGCTGATTTATTTGTCCAAATAGACATTAGTGCGTTACGTGTGCTATATTTGAACAATCCAATCTTTTTCTTTTAGTTTTTCAAACACTGCTTTTGCATCGGGCATTGTTATTATATAAAACTTTCCATCGTTGGTGTTTATGTTGAAATGAATGTCATCACACTGAATTCTATATATATTGCGCCTTTGAATTTCTTCCGTAATATAAGGTTTTTCATCTAACGAAATTATGGCAATACCATCTTCGCAAAAATATATATTTGCATTTTTGATTTTGCCATTATTAAGTTTAAAATTACCATTGGATTTGTGGAAAACAGGGGAGGTGATTTTCTTTTCAAATTCAGCGTATTTCTTATTCGTTGCTTTTTGGTAAATAATAAGAACCGGAAATAGAATGATATAAAAAAGAAGTCCGGAAAAAACAGCCAACAACAATGCATTCTGTTCCTCAATATATAGAAAAACAAAATAGACAATCAGTCCAAAAAAGAAACCTGTAATTGCAGAAATAATTGCTTCAGCCTTCACACTCCACACCTCACTTTATTTAATTATATCATACCGCCGAATCATTGTAAACACTTTTCAAAATTGCTGTTTCTTATATAAAGCCGGACACATGACAGTCCTCTGATTGGCGGTTCGGATTAACACAGGGGGGTTAGTGACGGAAAGCTGAAGGACAGTTGAGGACGCCTGTCCCTACAAAAAACTTGTAACACATAATACAGCTGTCGAATCTCTGTATTAATGTAAACGCAAAAGAAAATCGGTTTAATTTCAAAAGCGGAATCGGGGGAGAATAAAAATATGATCAACAAAATTAACGGCTTTTGCAAAAAAATTCAGTTCCTTTCGGGGGCGTGGCTAAAGTATATAGCAATTATATCAATGATTATCGACCATACCAACAAGGCGCTGATTTATCCTAATCTGGTTTCGGCGCACGGGTTCCTTGCGACCCTCAGCAATGTATTTGATATAATCGGCAGAATTGCTTTTCCGCTCTTTTGCTTTTTTGTGGTTGAGGGCTTTTTCAAAACACGGAGCCGAAAAAAATATCTGCTTAATTTGTTAATTTTCGGCGTAATATCCGAAGTGCCGTTTGATATGTTTTCAACCGCAAGCTTTTTTAATATGAACTGGCAGAACGTTATGTTTACCCTTGCGCTTGTGCTTGTAACTATCTGGATTATAGATATTTTAAAGGCAAAAATGCAGAATAAGCCAAAGGCGCTTTGGTATTTAGTATCCCTTTTAATTGTCGGGGTGATGTGCATTGTCGCAATGCTTTTAAGTCTTGACTATGAGCATCACGCGATTTTGATCGGGTATTTCTTCTATCTGTTCCACGATATGCCGATTTTTGCTATTCCTTTCGGATATGCCTCTATGTATGATCAGCCTTGGGCGCTTTTGGGCTTCGGTCTTACGCTTACATATAACGGTGAGCGCGGCAGACAGAATAAAATGCTTAACTATCTGTTTTATCCTGTTCATCTGCTTATACTCGGAATATTGCGCCTTTGCCTTAATATTTAAGGGGCAATACACAATAAGAGATTGTTCTGTGTGAAAGCCTGACATCTACCGTTTAATGTCTGAATTAATAATCGCTCTTTTTACGGGAATAATATCCTGCGGAAAGGGCGGTTTTATTTTGGAAAATTTTGATAAGTGGATTTCATATTTAGACGGCGAATTAAAGCCCGACAAAAGCTTTGATATTATAAAAAGGGAGCTTGAAATCGGCGGAAGACAGGCGGCGCTTTACTTTATCGACGGCTTTATAAAGGACGAGGTATACGAAAAAATACTTGAATTTCTTTACAAGCAGACTCCCGAGGATATTGCAAAAATCACCGATATGACGCAGTTTGCGCGGCTTAAAATGCCCTATGTCGAGGTTGACAGCACAGAAGATAAGCAGGCGGCGGTGACGGCGGTGCTGTCTGGTCCGTCGGTGCTTATCGTTGATGGTATAAGCGGCGCGCTGATGATAGATACCCGCACCTACCCCGCCCGCGGGGTTGAGGAGCCTCAGAAGGATAAGTCGTTAAGGGGAGCGCGGGACGGCTTTGTTGAAACCCTTGTTATGAATACCGCTATGATACGGCGCAGAATACGCGACAGCCGACTGAGAATGGAGTATATGCAGATTGGAGAGGGCACAAAGCTTGATATAGCTATAAGCTATCTTGACGGCGCAGCGGACGAGCGAGTGCTCAATATTTTAAGAAAAAAGCTTCAAAATATGGAGCTTAACGGCGCTTCTATGACCCAGCAGGCGATTGCGGAGAAGCTCCAGAAAAACGCCTTTTTCAATCCTTTTCCAAAGTTTAAGACCACCGAGCGACCGGATTACGCCTCCGCCTGTATTTTTGACGGTAGAATTGTGCTTATTATGGACAATTCGCCCTCGGTTATGATAATGCCGATTTCCCTCTCCGATTTTTTCAGGGAAACCGACGACTATTACTTTCAGCCCATTGTCGCAAGCTATACGCGGATTATCAGAATGGCGGTATCGATTGCGAATGTTATTATAACCCCGCTTTATTTATTGCTTGTGAATAACCCAAGCATAGTTCCCCGATGGCTTAACGTAATTATGCCGAACGAAACAGGGCAGATACCCCTCTTTTTGCAGTTTTTAATACTTGAATTTATGGTGGATGGGTTAAGACTTGCCTCCCTTAACACGCCCGATTCCCTTTCAAATTCGTTAGGCATTGTCGGCGGTCTTCTGCTCTCGCAATTTGCGATCGACGCGGGCTGGTTTATAACCGAGGCGATACTCTTTATGGCGTTTATCACGATAGCAAGCTTTTCTCTGCCCAGCTTTGAAATGGGCTACGCTATGAAATTCGAGCGGCTTTTACTGCTTGTCACTACCCAGCTTTTAGGCGTTTGGGGCTTTATCGGCGGTATGATATTTATTTTTATATGTATGCTTTTAATAAAGACCCTCTCGGGCAGAAATTATCTTTATCCGATTATCCCATTTAATTTAAGGGGCTTTTTGGAGCTGTTTATCAGGTATCCTATGAAATGAAATTTATGTCAAAATTTCTTCCTTTTTATTAACCGAAAATTCATATATTTGAATTACAAACGCAACAAAAAGGTTTTATAATAGGCTCAAACAAAAGGAGGAACGTTTTATGGACGATTTTAATAAGCAAAGCGGCGAGTTAAACGGATTCGATTCGGTAAACGGCAAGGACACACCTGACACCAATAACGGATATACCGTAACGCCTGAGGGCGGATATTATACAAAAAGCCGTGAGGATATTATTCAGGACGAGGTTATAAGCGGCGGCGATACTGCCTATACGGCAGAGCCTGTAGGCAACGCTCAGAGTACGGAGAGCGCACAGCAAACCCCGCCGCCTAAGCACGACTTTTTCCCCAACGGCGAGTACGGTGCACATAACGGCGGCGCGAATTACGACCCTCAGACGGGACGCCCGCTGTATAGCTATAAGCCGCCTAAGCAGAAAAAGCCTAAGACAGGTAAAAAATACGGCGCGGGGGTTGTGGTGCTTGCGGCTCTGCTTGCGGCGGTGATAGGCGCGGTAAGCGGTATAGCGGCGGTCAATATAGGCAAAAGCGACCAAGATACCTCGCCTGCCCCCTCGAATGTTTCGGGTCAGAATGTGAATATCAATATCGACGAGACCGCCGAATCGGTGGTTGAAGCGGTAGCAAGTAAGGTGACGCCGAGCGTTGTCGGAATAAGAACCACCACCTCGGTTACAAGCTTTTTTGGCGGAAGCAGTGAGTCAACGGGCGAGGGCAGCGGAGTTGTCTACTCCTCGGACGGCTATATAATAACCAATTATCACGTTATTTCGGGCGCGGTTACAAATAAGTCGGGCTCTAAAATAGAGGTGTTTACAGACAGCCTTGATTCGGAATCCTACGAGGCGACCGTGGTGGGCTACAATATCGCATCGGATTTGGCGGTTTTGAAGATTAACGCAAGCGGACTTACCGCTGTAGAGTTTGCCGATTCCGCAAAGCTTAAGGTCGGCCAGTATGTAATCACGGTAGGAAATCCGGGCGGACTTGAATTTATGGACAGCGTGACCTACGGCGTAATAAGCGGTCTTAACCGCGTGGTTTCTACAAGCTCGGACGTAAAGCTTATCCAGACCGACGCCGCGATTAACCCGGGTAACTCGGGCGGCGCGCTTGTAAACGTTAAGGGTCAGCTTGTGGGAATAAACAGCTCGAAAATCGTTTCGGAGGATTTCGAGGGAATGGGCTTTGCTATTCCGTCAAATACGGTTAAAGAAATCTGCCAGAAAATAATCGAAAAGCAGAACGATCCCGAGCCGTATGTGGGTATCACTATCAGCGAGAAGTACACGGCGAATGTGCTTAAATATTACGGCTATCCCACGGGAGCGGTTATTTTGAGCGTGGCGGACGGAAGCCCTGCCGAAAACGCAGGTCTCCAAAAGGGCGATATTATAACCGAGTTCGGCGGAACGGCTATAGGCGATTACACCGAGCTTGAGAGACTTATCGAGGAATGTAAGCCGAACGACAAGGTAAACGTTAAAATCTACCGCAGCGGAAGGTACTACACCACCACAATTACCGTAGGCGCGAACAACGCGGTCAGCTGATTCAGACATTAGACCTTAGATATTTAATCAGATAGCGTAAGGCGGGGGCTTGTCCCCCGCCTTTGTCTAACATCTAAAGTCTAAATTGCCTTCTGCCGAAAATTATTATTTTAACCTTTCCGCAATTTCATCGGCGGCGGCTTCAAGGTAATCACAGGTAAAGCGCTCAAATTCGCCGTTGTCCACCATTGCGGCAAGGGACGGGTCTATCGGCATTTTGCCAAGCAGCGGCACGCCGAGCTCCTGTGCCACGCTTTCACTGCCCGAGCCGAACAGCTCAATTTTCTTGCCGCAGTCGGGGCAGAGCACATAGCTCATATTTTCTATAATTCCAAGCACGGGAATATTCATCATACGCGCCATATTGTAAGCTTTCTTAACGATAAGCGAAACCAAATCCTGCGGGGAGGTCACAATCACCGCACCGTCGAGCGGAATGGTCTGGAAAACGGTCAGGGGAACGTCGCCTGTTCCGGGCGGGCAGTCGATTAACAGATAGTCAAGGTCGCCCCACAAAACGTCGGTCCAGAACTGCTTTACCGCGCCCGCTATTACGGGACCGCGCCAAAGCACGGGGGAGTCCTTTTCCTCCAGCATCATATTGATTGAAATTACCTTTATTCCGGTTTTGGTCTCGGCGGGAAGTATGGCGATTTCGTTCTGAAGGGCTCTGGAATTTACCCCGAAGGTTTTGGGAATCGACGGACCTGTTATATCCGCGTCGAGAATGCCAACGTTATAGCCCTTGCGCCTTAGCAGTACCGCGAGCATAGACGCGGTCATCGATTTTCCCACGCCGCCCTTGCCGCTGACAACGCCTATAACATGCTTTATGCTGTTGTATTCGCCTGTGGGCTCGATAAGGCTTTGAGGCTCGCGTGAGGAACAGCTTTCGCCGCAGGAGGAGCAATCTCCCGAGCAGCCGCCGTTTTTAGTTTCGGACATTTTAAAGAACTCCTTATAATGAATTTGTTTTTATATTATAGCACACGTAAGGGCGATAAACAAGCCCGCGTGCGTTTTAGTCGAAAAAAGTAAAAAAAATTTAAAAAAAGGCTTGACAAAGCAGAGATAATTCGTTATAATAAGCTTGCGAACATTTGTTCGGGAGGTTAAAATTATGACTTTTGCTATGCTTTTAAGAACACTTTTTGAAATAATACTTTTTGCTGCGGTTGTGTGGGCCTGCTTTCATGAGGACCGCCTCGCCGCTTTCGAAAAGCGCGTTTTCTGCGCCGTTAAAAGAAGAAGGCTTAAGGTAGTAGGCTTTGACTCCGCCGAACCCGATATTAAGGTTCTCCGCGCAAAAACCTCGCGCAACGGGTAGTAGGGGCAGATTGAATAAATAATCTAATCTTAATTACGGAAGGCATAAATGCCTTCCGCGTATAGCGGCTAAAATCTAATGTCTAACATCTAACATCGGTTCTATTCTAAATATTGGGGTTCTGTGAGATTTTGCCTCCCTTGCCTAAAGGGAGGGGGACCGCCGAATGGCGGTGGAGGGATACATTTTGGTTTTTGCGGACCTAAATATCCCCCAGTCACGGCTTCGCCGCGACAGCCCCCTTTAGGCAAGGGGCCAGAAACACCCCAACATTCGCAATAGAATCCTAACATCTAACAATTCTCCTTCCCCGCAAGGGGAAGGAGAATTGTTTATCAGGCTATCGGTTCGAAATCGGCCGCGCCGTGCTTGCAAAGCGGGCAGACAAAATCCTCGGGCAGGGTGTCGCCCTCGTAAACATAGCCGCATATTTTGCAGACAAAGCCTTTTTTGCCCTCTGTCTCGGGCTTCGGCTTGACATTCTTCTGATAATAGGTGTAGGTCATAGTTTCCGCGTCGGAAATTACGCGCGCCTCGGTCACACTGCAAATAAACATTCCGTGGGTGTCAAGGTCTATATACTGCTCCACCTTGAGCGACATAAAGGAATTGATATACCGCTTTAAGAATACCAGCCCGTTGTCGCTGCGCAGCTGCTCCTCGCCCGCAAATTTATCGGTGTTTCTTCCGCTTCTGAAGCCGAAATTTTCAAACACGCTGAAGGGCGCGTCAACCGACAGGCAGTTAATGTTCATAATTCCCGTCTGCTTTATTACGTGGTGGGAATAATTCTGCTTGTTGATAGTGACCGCTATGCGGTTGGGTGTGTTTGTGACCTGCGTGACTGTGTTTACAATAAGTCCGTTATCCTTTTTGCCGTCGTTCGAGGTCACGACATAAAGCCCGTAGCCTATGTTAAACAGGGCTGTAAGGTCGTTTTTATCGGCGGTTTCGCCGTCGCGCGCCATATAGTCGCGGCAAAGCTCATTCGCCAGAGCTTCAAGCTGTTCGGAGCTTTCGTCGCTTAATGCGGAGCGGAAGGTTACCGTCGGCTCGGCAAGGGTGAGCCTTTTGCAGTCGGCGAGCATATTTTTCATAACCTTTGCAGCCATCGGCGCCCAGGAGCCGTTCTCAATAAAGGCTACGGTGCGGTTCTGATAGCCGCGCTCGGTTAAATGCTCGATAAAGTCCCGCATAAAGGGGAAAATACCCGCGTTGTAGGTGGTGGTCGCAAGCACAAGCTTGTTATAGCGGAAGGCGTTTTCCACCGCCTTGCTCATATCACAGCGCGCAAGGTCGTGAACTACAACCTCGGGACAGCCTTTCGACTTTAAGAGCGAGGCGAGCTTGTCCACCGCCTTCGCGGTATTGCCGTACACCGAGGTGTAGGCGATTACTATGCCGTCGCTCTCGGGCGTGTAGGACGACCAGGTGTTGTAAAGGTTGATGTAATATCCCAAATTCTCGCTTAACACAGGTCCGTGCAGGGGGGCTATTACCGAAATGTCAAGCCCCGCCGCCTTTTTAAGCAGAGCCTGCACCTGTGCGCCGTATTTGCCGACTATACCTATATAATAGCGGCGCGCCTCGTCCGCCCACGGCTCTGTTACGTCGTTCGCGCCGAACTTGCCGAAGCCGTCCGCCGAGAAAAGCACCTTGTCCGTGCTGTCATAGGTAACCATAACCTCGGGCCAATGCACCATCGGGGCGGTCACAAAGGTAAGTATATGTCTGCCGAGTGACAGCGTATCCCCCTCGCCTACGACAATCCTGTTATCGGCAAAATCGGTGCCGAAAAACTGCTTCATCATATTAAATGCCTTGGCGGTGGCGACAACCGTCGTATTGGGGTTCAGCTTCATAAAGTTTAAAATATTAGCCGAATGGTCGGGCTCCATATGCTGTATTATAAGGTAGTCAACCCTTCTGCCGCTCAAAACGGTCTCAATATTATCAAGCCACTCATGGGTGAATCTGGCGTCCACCGTATCCATAATCGCAATCTTTTCGTCGATTATCGCGTATGAATTGTACGCCATTCCGTTCTTTACCTCGTACTGCCCCTCAAATAAATCAATTTTGCGGTCGTTAACGCCTACGTAGCGTATATTCTCTGTAACCTTCATTTATAAAACTCCTCTCCTTGCCGCACGGGCGGCGAAAATACATATACATTATATTACATATCGCTTTACATTACCAGTAGGAAATAATCAAGTTCAAAAAAATTTAATTTTTAGCCTGCAAAGCCCATATTTAAGGGCTTTTTTATATTCATTTCCGAAAAGATTAAAAAAATATTACAAAAAGGGTTGCAATTTTGTAACCGTTTTGTTATAATATCGGTTGTAGTGATTACAAAATGTAACTTTTTGAAAGAAGTGACCGTTATCTTTAAGGATATTCTTAATAAAGAAACCCTGACAGAAATGCTGTCCCGTCACAATATTTTCTCACGCGCGTTTGCGTTTGTCAAGAATAACAGGATACTGATGAAAATATGCTGTCTCTGCCTTATCGGTATGATGGCTGTGGGTGTAAGTATAGTTTCGGTGGGTATAACCTTGGGCTTTAAGGTTAATTACTCGGGCTCTTTTATCGCAACGGTGAGAAACGCGCAGGTTTTCGACGCGGCTAAAAGTATCGCGGTTGACCATATCGAAAGCACACACGCCGACAGCGCGATTGAAACCCCCAGCTTTAAAATGACCCTTACGGTGTCGGACAGGCTCGACAGCGCCGCCGCTCTTGCCGACGCTATTATTGAAAATACGGATAATATCGTCAAGGCGTCCGCGCTTATTGTTAACGGCAAGCAGGTTGCCTGTGCCGAGGCGGAGGAGCTTCGCGAATATCTTGAAATAAGCCGTACCCGCTTTGAGCCTGCGGGAGCGGAAAGCAAATCGGAATTTACCGACGAAATAGAGCTTGAAGACGGTTATTATCTCAGGTCCGAAATGTCGGATTCAGACGAGGTTAAGGCGGCGGTAGAGGCTATCGGAGTAAAAACGGTGGCTGTCGTTGCGAGCGATACCGAAATCGCCTTTTCAAAAAAAACGGTAAAAACGGGTGAAAAGCTTATAGGCTACTCCGAGGTGACCACCGCGGGAGAAAACGGAATAAGCCGCAAAACCGAAAGTGTTGAGTATGTAAACGGGGAGGAAATTTCCCGCACCGAGCTTTCAAGCGAGGTTGTAAAGGAGCCTGTAACCGAGGTTACGACCGTCGGAACGGCTAAAACCACCGCGAGCGCGGCACAGCGCTCGGCTGAACGCAGCGCGGGGCTTATCTGCCCGCTCAAAAGGGGTCGCTTTACCATAAGTGCCTATTTCGGCGACGGCAGGGGGCACAAGGGTGTTGATTTAGCCGCCGATAAGGGCACGCCGATTTACGCGGCGGCGGACGGCACTGTGACCTATTCGGGCTATGACGGCGACTATGGCTACAGCGTAGTTATAAGCCACAGTGGCGGTCTTCAGACCAGATACGCCCACGCGAGCGCGCTTTGCGTAAGCAAGGGTCAGACCGTCTCGCAGGGCGACGTTATCGCCTATGTCGGAAGTACGGGCTATTCGACAGGCAATCATCTGCATTTTGAGGTTATAATAAACGGCAGCCGTGTAAACCCGATTTCCTATATAGGACTTGATTAAATTGAGCAATCCCGACGTTTTCTTGTAAGCTGTCGGGATTTTTTGGTTCTTTTGCAAAGCTTTGGGTATAATTTGGCTTTTTCGACAGACTGAACGGACAGCCGAGCGACTGTCCGTTGTTTTTTATTCAGAAACTGCCACAATCAGATTGGTGCTTTCTTCATAGGAAACTGTGTACTGCTCTCCCTCAATGAAAGGATTGCTGTATATCATTTTTATAGAAAATGGATCTGTTTCTAAATAAATATTTCCCTCCACACATTCAAAGCAATAATCCGTTTCGAACGGATTTAATGATTTTGTTTTGTATTCGCACAAATAGGTTCCCGTAACGGTTTTAACCTTAGGCTTAATAAGCGCTTTAAGGGTAGAACCGCCGCCCAATGCGATTAAAGCGACGGCGAGAACAACAGCCGTTATTTTCTCCCACCCTTTTAATTTTTTACCGAAAAACAGCACAAGGAAAATACCGATCAGTCCGATAACCGCAAGAAAAATAAGTCTTATCCACAGCGCGCAAAAATTGAACATACCGTATCCTCCTGACACTATTGCGTTGTTTTTTTGTTTTTGAGACGAAAATCTGCCACTCGCTATTCCGCAATACCGACAGCCAATATAACCGAAACAAAAGCGGCAATAAAGGTTGAGATTTCCACGGTTTTCCAATAATCGAGCACCTGTACGGTTTCTTTTTTGACAGAGAGACGATCAAGCATATTCCATATAACAACGTTTGAAATAATAAAATGCAGGGCGACAGGTATTATACCGATGCAAAGGAAGCCCCCGAAAAAGCCCGCTATAATATCGCAAACTGCGTAAATCAGCTGTATAACTGAGGTTATAATCAAATATTTCTTTATAACCCTTACCTTCCGATTCTTAAAGCTTGCCTTATTATTTGCGCTTTTATAGTCCCTTCTTTTACCGAGAAAAACCGTTGCGCCTATTCCTGCCGCGCCTATGAGCGCAATGAAAAAGCCAAATTCAAAATCAAAAATTTTATGCCACCAAGGGCGGGAAACGATTGTTATCAATTCTCCCTTTGAATCGGCTTTATAAACCTGATGGTCGTCAAAATAAAATCCACTCTCCGAAAGCTCGTTCACGCCTTCCTTTTGCCAGATATAGCTTAGGTTCAGTTTTTCCTCGTCTTCAAACTTCAAAAATTCGCCGTTTTCAGCACTGTAAATATAAGCACCGTCACCGTAGATAATAAGCTTTCCGTCTTGAAGCTCAAAGTATGAGTTTCGAATATAGGGAGTGGCGACCGCCCAAAGGAACTTGCCCGATTCGGAATAGACATTAACGCAATTTGCGTCATTATAACAAACATATATCTGCCGATAGGTTTCATTGTGCAAAGCCGTTTCAATTACGTCGGGGACAAACGATTCGGGTTGTAGCTCGCTGTAGTTCTCGTTGCCGCGCGTGCAATAGGCACGGCAGGACAGTCCTAAAATAATTCCGCAAATAAAGAGAGCAACCGAAGCCGCAAAAATAATATCAAGCGCTTTTTTAATTTTCATAATAACCCCTGAATATTAATTATTTTAAGTTCTCATAGCCCGCATAGCGTTGAGAATTGCTATGACAGTTACGCCGACGTCGGCGAAGATTGCAAGCCACATAC
>JBJEOD010000121.1:0-2759 GCA_051880535.1 Acutalibacteraceae bacterium
CGTTTTCTATATTAATCTTTTTTACCTTCATAGATTTAATCTGAGAGGGCTTTATTCCAATACTGCTTAAATTCTGCGTATCCGAAACAAGGGTATACGCTTTTCCTCCGAAATTATCCTCGGCATAAAAATCTATTCCGTAGCCCGCATCAAGTCTGATTGAGGAAAGTCTGTTAACATCGATTCCGGAGCTTTTCAGCTTTGCGGCCGTAAATTCTCCCTCGGGGAGCATCTGAATATTTCCGCCGTAGCCCGCGGAGGAAAACGCCGCCGCAACTCCCGACGCGGAATATCCGCTTTCGGATCTCAAATTCTCAGGTAATTCGCCGAGCTTAACGGTAAAGGAGCTCTTTAAAAATTTTTCAGCGTTGGTGTTTGTATCCGTAATTACGCCCTGCAGCTCCGACCAGATATTAGCGAAGGTCACCGACTCAAGCGTGTTTTTCAGAGCGTTAAGTATATGCGCCCAGTCGCCCTTTTCGTTGTTCGCCTCGTGAATACCGATTTCCGAAAAGCCGAACAGCTTGCCCAACTGATAATATCCGTCAAAGCTGTTTTCCTTAAGATAGTTGTCAATGGAATCCGCTCCCGTAGCACCGCCCGGATAGGCGGTTATGCCGATAAGATCCACATAATCGTTTCCGGGATAATACTGCAGTCCCCTATCCGCGCCGCCTGCGCCCTGCGGAGCAAAGCACCACACAAGATTGTGAAGTCCGCGCTCATATACCAGATAATTATAGTGCTGGCGCCATACGCGCTTAAAGGATTCCATACTTTCCTGCGAGGTACAGTAGCCCTCGTGAATAGGGTTAGTCATTTCAACAAATGGGCGGTAAATAACGGTTATATTCTTATTCTGCAAATCCTCCAGCGCGTCGCCGATGGTATCAAGTATTTTAAGATAACCGTTGTAAATCTCCATATTCCGGTTCTTGTTTTCCGCATCGCAGTTGGGAATAAAATCCACTATCCCGTTTGTAAGGTCATTTGCAAGGTCACGGTCTGTAAGGTTTGCAATAAGTTTTTTATGCCAGCTGTTTCCCACATGAACCATACAAATCGCGCCCTTGTCATAATGCGCCTTTAAGGTATCGTTAGTGGTTTTAATACTGCTTTCGCTTAAGGTGCCGTCGCTGTCGCTTACAACATAATGACAGCTGAACATAGCGGGAGAAACACCGTATTTTTCCTCTATTTTTTCATAATACTGCTTTGCCTCCTGAGTGCCGCCGTTTACATTGTTGAAGGCACCCAAAACACAGCGGTTTGCGTAGGACAGCTCGTTTAAATAATTTAATATGTTTCTGACCTGCCTGTTTGCCTTGCCGTCAATCGGCTCCTGTGCCGAAACGGCTGTACCGAAGCCGCCGCCTGAAAAGCAGACTGCTCCCGCAGATATAAGCACAGCCAAAAGCAACGCGAAGCCACTCTTAATTTTTCGCTTCATCTGCTCCACCCCTGTTATTTCTTAAGCGTCACATCTATGCAGTTCTGAATTGATTTGCTGTATTTATCTAAGATAGTTTTAATATCCTGACCCTTTGCGACATTTACGGTTATCTGCTGAGCGATTGAAGCAACGCTTGCCGTAGCTCCCGTGCCGCCCGAATAATAGCCGTAATCGCAGTAATTAAGATTGCCAAGAAGCTTTAAGCGCAAATCAAGCGCGCTTTGGGGAAGCTTGTAGGGATCATTTCCGCTGTCCTTCCATGAGGAGCGGAACTTTGCAAAGGCAACCGCCATTGTAATATCCTGTGTTCCGCGGCAGGCGGAAATGCCCTGTATCCAGCCCGCGGGATATGCCTTGTTGCCGTCGCCGAGCGGCAGAGGCACTATTCCGATGTTATCAAGCTTGCCGTTCATCTTCTTATCATCTATAACAGCGGGTGAAATAGACGCCGAATAACGCAGATCCTCACCTATAAAGGCATATGTGGTGCCCGAAACAAAGGCGGTGGGATCCTGACTGACACCCTTTGTAAGGTCGCAGATTTTATCAGGTCCGCCAGTCATTTGCTGGAGCATTTTAAGCCCGTTGAAAAGATGCGGATCCGAGGTGTTTTCCTTAACGTCGCTGTAGGAATTAATTTTAATCCATTTTCCTCCGTAGGAATACGGAACCGCGGTACAGCAGAATGAATAATCCCCGAAATAGCTTCCCTTGGCTTCATTGGTTACCTTTTTGCCCATTTCCAAAAGCTTTTCCCAGGTCCACTTACCGCTGTTGTAAAGGGTCAGCGGGTCCTCAAGACCCGAATCCTTGAACTTCTGCTTGTTGTAATACATCCAGACCACGTTTATATCGGTATAGCCCGCAACTGCGTAAAGATTGTTTTTCCAGGAAAAATAAGAGGATTTCTCCATATCAATACCGCCCGCGGCGGGATTGTTCTTATCCATCTTATCCGCCTCGTAAACAGCGGCGTCAAGCGGAATAGACAGACGGCTTATAGCCGCGTTCGGGAACATACTGCCGTGCATATAAAGAATATCGTAGGGCTGATTGGAGGCAATCTTATTGCTCACGGTTTTAAGAAAATCGGAAAAGGCGATAACGTCGTATTTAATCTTGCAGTTGTATGCCTTTTCAAAATCCGCGAACATTCTTTTATCCGACGCGGTGGGTGTTTTCTCACTTGTGATGGCGATTTTAACCGTTTTTCCGCCGAAATTAAGCCCGTCGACCGTTTTGATTTTAGAGGTGTCTATTAATGAAGACGCCGTGGAAGCGCCGCTTGAGGCGTTTCCCGAGGTCT
>JBJEOD010000122.1:0-2724 GCA_051880535.1 Acutalibacteraceae bacterium
AATGGGGAACAAATACGATATACTTATAGTAAAGGACCTTTCCCGTTTTCCCGCCGTAACAGCAGGGGACTGTGTGAGCTTGAGGATTTGCGGGACGCGGGAGTGCGTATAATATCGATAGGCGACAGCATAGACTATCCCACCTATGACGATTGGACAGCTATACAGTTCCGATTCCTTATTAACGAAATGCCCGTTACCGATACCTCGAAAAAGGTAAAATCGGTAATCAAGCGCAGGCAGGAGGACCCGTTACATATAATACTGACAAATGAGGATCTGTTCTGTAAGGCAATGCTTAAATTGGGAGAGAGAATGGGACTGCAAAAATGATTAGCCCGCAATATTTCGGGTCACCGATTATTAATTCTTCTCGTATAAATCAAATAATAAATAATTGACGTGGCGGCTCAATTCGGCTATAATATAGTTGAGGACGGTGTTCGTATTGGACAGAAAGATTATAAACTACATAGTTGTATGTATAAATGAGTTTGCTGCGAGTAAAAACCTTACTGAGCAACAGGCTTATCGTTATCTGTATGCAAATAAGGGTATAGAATTTCTTACAGAAAATTACGATATAGAACACACGCTTTCTTTACAGGACGCCATTAATGATTTGAGTATTGTATGCAGCAACAACGGAGGTATGATACAATGATTTTGTATCACGGAACTAATTGTGTTGTAGATAAAATAGATCTTAATAAATGCCGCCCTTATAAGGATTTCGGAAGAGGTTTTTACCTTACCACAATTAAAGAACAGGCTGAAAAAATGGCACAGCGAGTATCGAGAATTTACGGTGGAAAACCTGTTGTCAATGTTTTTCGGTACGATTCCGTTGTTGATAAGGAAATTAATGTTAAGATCTTTGATGCTCCGACCGAAGAATGGGCAAGGTTTGTTATAAACAACAGAAGCGGCGAAAAATCGGTAGGGGATAATAATTCAGACAATAAATACGATATTGTAATCGGTCCTGTTGCAAATGATGATTTGGCGCTGCTTTTCAGGCAGTTCAGTAACGGTATGATAGAAATTGATACGCTAATACGAGAAATGAAATATAAAAAGCTGACAGATCAGTATTCCTTTCATACGGAAAAAGCTTTGAGATTTTTGACAAAGGAAAGTGATTATAATGTCTAAGGCTAAGCAGCTTATGGAGCTTGCAACGCAGGATATAATAGCTGAGCTTGTCAATGTTAAAAAAATCGGTATTGCCGATGCAATGAATATTTTTTACGGCTCGGAATTCTGTCAAAAACTTTATGATGAATCCACAGGTCTTTACTTAGAGGGAACAAAATATTTATACGATCTTTTGCAGACTGAAATTGAAAACGGTAAATTAATTCAAAACGAAATTTAAATAAAGAGAACATCAAAAAACAGAAACATATTTAGATTAATGAAACTCAAAATTAGTCAAGTACGATTTGCCGAATCGTACTTGACTAATTTTTAAATATCTGGTATACTATAACCATCTTAAAACGGAGGTCACGGTATGTTTATCGGAAGAGAGCGAGAGCTGAAGGCTCTGGAAAAACTATATGCATCAAACAAATTTGAATTTGCGGTAATTTACGGTCGCCGCCGTGTAGGTAAAACTGCGCTGATTAACCGATTTATCGGAGATAAGAGTGCTATCTATTTTATGGGTGTTGAAAGTAACGCAAAACAAAATCTTGAGAATTTCAGCAAGAGTATTATTGAGTATAGCAGCGGAATTGAAACAGAGACCGCTTTCCTTTCTTTTCAGGCCGCTTTGGAATATGTATTCAAGCTTGCGGAAAAAGAGCGTCTGATTCTTGTAATTGACGAGTATCCGTATGTTGCTCGGTCATCTAAAAGTCTTGCTTCCACCTTGCAGCTTTTAATAGACAAGTATAAAGAAACTTCCAAGCTTATGCTTATCCTTTGCGGATCTTCAATGTCTTATATGGAGGATCACGTTCTTGCGTATAAAGCCCCTTTATACGGCAGAAGAACTGCGCAGATAAAGCTGTTGCCATTTGATTTTGAGGAAACGTGTCATTATTTCAAAAACTTTTCAGATGAGGATAAGGCTCTGATTTACGGTATTGTCGGCGGTACTCCGCAGTATCTGTTACAGATGGACGATAGATTGAGTGTTGAAGATAACATTAAAAACACATTTCTCAATCCTATTTCATTCCTGTATGAAGAACCTGTGAACCTCTTAAAACAGGAGGTGCGTGAGCCTGCTATTTATACAGCAATCATTACAGTAATCGCCGCAGGGGCTTCCCGTATGTCTGAAATTTCAAGTAAAGTGGGCGAAGATACCAATGTTTGCTCTATCTATATAAAAAATTTGATAAATCTCGGCATCGTGCAAAAAGAGACGCCTTACGGCGAAAAGGCTTCCCGTAAATCTGTTTATTCTATTGAGGACAATATGTTTCGCTTCTGGCATCGTTTTGTATTGGAGAACAATTCTGTTATTGCTCGCGGTGCAACGGAGCTTGTGTACAAACGCATCGAGCCTCAATTGTCCGATTATATGGGGAAGGTTTTCGAGGACATCTGTAAGCAATATCTTTGGAAACGGCTTCTTGCAGGTGAATGTCCCGTAGAGTTCACTTCGCTCGGTCGCTGGTGGGGGAACGACCCCATTGAAAAGAGCCAGGCTGAGATTGATATTATCGGCGAACAGGATAAAGTTACGGCCCTTTTGGGGGAGGGAAGGGG
>JBJEOD010000123.1:0-13525 GCA_051880535.1 Acutalibacteraceae bacterium
CCTCCCGCGAAAACCACAACCTTGATAGATGCAGAACCCAGTTCAAGCTGGTTTCGGATATGGAAAAGCAGTGGGATAAAATGAATGACATAGTAATGCGTGAATTTGAAAAGGTAAAGAAAAATAAAATTTATTAAGGTTGATGTATAAGATAAGCTGCGACGACAGGCGTCAAATATCATTTCTGCACAGGTGATTTTAAAGCATTAGAGCGTATAGGGGAAGTGTTTTTAAAAATAAATAGTAGCAATTATTTTCATGAGCTTATTTCTCCGCTCAAAAAGCTTTATTATTTAAAATGAAATCCAATTGATTTTATTATCGCCGATATTTAACAACGGAGCGGTTAATGAATCGTAAACGCTTTCGGATACTTCGGTGCCGTTTATAAAGTATTTATTTCCGTTTTGTCCGCTCTCGGCGTATTCCGAAAATTCTATCCTATACAGCTCGTCGCCCTTATAGCCTAAAACAGAGTAACTATAATCTGTATGCTCAGGCGCTCCGCCGTGCCTTTGGGACAGAATTGCCGAGTTGTTTAACGGCTTTGAATAACAAGTATCCTCACGCCATAGGGTTACGCAGTTATTTTCTATCCAAAAAACTGTAAGTGCCGAGTTGCTTTTTATAAGCAGTTCGGGTCTTTCGTCCCCGTTCATATCATAAAAAGCATATTCTGCCGTATTACCGTTTAAAAGACTTTTAAGCTTAAGCAGATTGCCCTGCTTGTCAAGAGCGTCGGTTTTACCCGTAATAAAGCTGTTGAAAAGCATATCGGCGGAATTATTATTAACGCTTGTAAAAACAATATCAAGGCTGTCGGAGTAAGCCTTCTTTGATTCGGCTATAAGCTCTTTATTTGAGGATATTTCTTTTATTGCCGTATTATTACCTGTTATGCCTGAATAATCCTCTTCCCACAGCTCTTCAAGGAAAAGCTTATTGCTTTTAACGGTCATATAGCCGTAATGATTTACTCCGCCGCTGACCGTAAAACAGAAAATGCCCGGAAACCGCCCATTCTCAGAATAAAAAAGTCTTGCTGTGGCGGTTAAAAAATCGTGACTGCCGATTTCATAAACATCGCCGTTAAAGGAATAAACCGTTACGGCGGTGTTTTCTTTTACAATCAGCTCGTCATAGCCGTTGCCGTCGATGTCCTTTTCGGTATAATACGAATCTTTACCGTTCAGGTGATTAATAAATTCGTCATACACCTTTTCCGCGGTGTTGTCTGATACCTTTGCGCTGTTGCCGCAGGAAGAAAAAACAAATACCGTTATCAGTGCTAATACAAATAATCCGACACGTTTAAACATAAAGCATACCCCTTTCATTATTCATTATAGCAAGCATATAATAATAATCACAGTTACAATCCTGCAATCTGCGGAAACAGATTTGTAATAATTGCGGATTGCTTTCAATATTAATCTGCATAAGTAAAAGCCGCAGTCGAAAGACCGCGGCTTTACGTGCTGATTGTAAACTGTCATTTATTCGCTTCTGAGTGCCTTAACGGGGTCGCGCTTTGCGGCTATCCGAGAAGGGAAGAGACCCGCTATAAATGTCAGCAGCATACTGATGACCACAAGTATTATTCCGCCTGCTGCGGGGAGTATCGCAAGACCCGAAATATCGGTGATGGCGGCAATTATCGCGTTAATCGGGATAAGAAGCAGTAGGGTTATAGCAATACCTATCGCGCCCGCTACAAAGCCTACAATAAGCGTTTCGGCGTTAAACACCCTCGAAACGTCACGCTTTGACGCGCCCATAGCGCGGAGTATTCCTATCTCCTTTGTACGTTCAAGCACCGAAATATAGGTGATAATTCCAATCATAATCGAGGAAACGATAAGCGAAATGCTTACAAAGGCAATTAATATATAGCTTATCGCGTTGATTATTGTGGTGACCGAGGAAAGCATAAGACCTATATAGTCGGGGTAGGTTATCTTGTCCTTGTCCTCCGCCTTGTTGTTATAATCGGTGATAAGGTCTGAAATGTTTTCCTTTGCCTCGAAGTCCTTCGGATATATGTTTATCGCGGAAGGCTCGTCTAAGTCCGAAACGCCCATAAGGCTTAAATTGCCGTCATAGGTGGCGTTATTGCTTTCGGTCTCTATAGCCGACTTGAACCGCTCTACAATCTGCTCGTCGCTCATTCCCGAGCCCTTCATCTGCCCGATGTAGGCGTTGTATTCGGTCTGCTTCTCCTCGGGCAGGGTTGCGATATATGCGAGAAGTCCGTCATAGGTCATATTTTCGGTATTGCTCTCAAAGGGGCGACCCGTGAAGACATTGGTATCGGGATTTTCGGTTTGCTGTTTTACGATTTCGCTGTCATTTACTTTATTTATAAGGTGTTCCATAAGACCGCTCATGTAGCCTACAAAGCCGCTTGTGGAATCCGTTACCGAATCCTCAGAGGGGCGTATGATTCCTACCACACTTATATCCTCTGCTTTTTCGAGGGCTGACTGAACATAAAGCTCGTCGCCTGTCTTGTCCGTCCAGGTGCCGTCGGCGTTTTTCTCAAAATAATCGGTGTTGCAAAGGAGCTTGAATTTGAGGCTCAAAATATCATCATAGGTGTAGGATACCTCCTCGGTAGCCTCGATTTTCTCGCCCGCCTGCGCCTTTTTCATCATTTCCTCAAGCTCGGCTGAGTCCTTGAGCCCTAATGAATAAAGGGTGTAATCGCTGATGCGGTTGTTTTTGTCCACCACAAGTACAATTTCGTTATAGCTTTCAGGCATATGTCCCGCGACAACTTCATATTGTTTTTCAAGAAGCTCTTTATTGTCAAACAGCCTGTTCCAGACCTCGGTGTTGGTAAAGGAGGACATAGGAGTTACCTTTGCAGCGTCCTGCATAGAGGAATCTCCGCCGAAAAGCGTGGAAAGCACCGTGTTGGGATTTACGCGCTTTCCGTCCTCGGTGTAAATGTTCATAACGGTTGAGTACTCATATTCAATCTCGCTGGAATTTTCCTTAAATTCGGGAGTTTCCCCAATGTGCTTTTTTAAAAGCGCCAGATTGTTTGAGGAGAGACCGTTAACCATTGTGGACATCATATCGGTCATTATGTTTTTACTGTAAATTTTGTCAGGCTCGGTTTCGGACTCAGTCGTACTCTCCGCCTCGCTCATAAGGTCGGAGACAAGGTTGCTTACGTCCATTCCCGTTTGCTCAATTGAAATAGGATAGCTTGAAAGGGTCTCCTCCTCAACGCTTGCAATATAAGCGTTAACTCCGCTTGAAAGGGAAAGAATAAGCGCGATTCCTATAATACCTATCGAGCCTGCGAAGGAGGTTAAAAAGGTTCGCGCCTTTTTGGTCATAAGGTTGTTAAGACTAAGCGTCAGCGCGGTGAAAAATGACATCGACGGGCGTTTTTTATTTCCCGAGTCCTCATATTTATCATTATCAGAGGAATAGGGCATACTGTCGTCAATAATATTTCCGTCAAGCAGCTTTACAATTCGGGTGGAGTACTGCTTGGCAAGCTCGGGGTTGTGGGTTACCATTATTACAAGGCGGTCGTTTGCGATCTCCTTTAAAAGGTCCATTATCTGAACCGAGGTCTCGCTGTCAAGTGCGCCCGTCGGCTCGTCGGCAAGCAGTATTTCGGGGTTGTTTACAAGGGCGCGGGCAATAGCCACACGCTGCATCTGACCGCCCGACATCTCGTTTGGCTTTTTGTTAAGCTGGTCGCCAAGCCCTACCTTTTCAAGTGCCTCCTTTGCGCGCCTGCGGCGCTCCGCCTTTGATACGCCCGAAAGGGTAAGTGCTAATTCAACGTTGGATAAAACGCTCTGGTGGGGGATTAAATTGTAGCTTTGGAAAATAAATCCCACAGAATGATTGCGGTAGTTGTCCCAATCCCTGTCCTTGAACATTTTTGTGGATTTTCCGTTAATAATGAGGTCGCCGTCGGTGTACTCGTCAAGTCCGCCGATAATGTTTAACAGGGTCGTCTTTCCGCAGCCCGACTGACCGAGAATCGAGACAAACTCGTTTTTGCGAAACTCAATGCTTACACCCTTGAGCGCGTGCACCGTGGTGTCGCCCGTAACATAATCCTTTTTAATATTTGTCAGCTTTAGCATATTTCATCACTCCGTTCAGCTGTAAAAATTATACTGTTTAATTATAAATAAAATATGAATGTATAAAAAATATTTGATAAATAACTCAGATAGTGTTATAATCGTGTATATATACGGCGTTATCACCTAAGAAAGGTAATGTGTTATGGAAAAGGCATTTAAAAAATTAACGGTCTTTTTATCGGGACTTTTAATAATTACCACGGTTTTTCTCATTTTCGTAATACCGACATATATTAAATCGGAACGTAAAATAGATTTCTTCTCCTCCAATCAGATTGTCGGAAATATCCGAAATATGGAGATTAATATGACCTCTGTAATTTACGTTCAGAACGAGAAGGGCGACTGGGAGGAATACCAGCGGCTGCACGGTGCGGAAAACCGCATATGGGTGGGAATTGACAAGGTTCCCAAGTACTTACAGGACGCCTTTATCTCAATAGAGGACGAGCGGTTCCAATCCCACAGCGGCGTTGACTGGAAACGAACTATCGCCGCGGTAGGAAACAGGCTTTTAAAATTTGATTCGAGCGAATTCGGCGGCTCAACGATTACCCAACAGCTTATTAAAAACGTAACAAACGACAATGGCAAAAACGCGATGCGTAAATTCAGGGAAATAGTGCGCGCCCTGCTTGTTGAGCGTCAGCTTAATAAGACCGAGATTTTGGAGGCGTATCTCAACACAATCTCTCTGGGCAACGGTATATGCGGGGTTCAGGTCGCGGCTAACTATTATTTCAACAAGGACGTAAGCGAGCTTACCTTAACAGAGTGCGCGGCGCTTGCGGCAATCACCAAAAACCCCACCGAATACAATCCCGTAAGCGGAGCCGAGGCTAATACCGAGCGCCGCAGAACGGTGCTTGACAAAATGCTGGAGCTTAAAAAAATCACCTATGAGGAGTATGACCAAGCTTATAATATGCCGCTTGTCCTCGACGATTCAAAAGAGGAAGATTTGGAAATTGAAATAAACAGCTATTTTGTGGACGCGCTTATCGACCAGGTGATTGAAGATTTGGCGGAGAAATACAATTTGAGTACCGCCTTAGCCTCTACAATGTTTTATAACGGCGGCTTTAAGATTTACGCCACCGTAAAGCCCGAAATTCAGTCCAAAATGGAAGAGGTTTATTCCAACATAAAGACCTATTTTCCGCAGACCGCTGAAAATTTAAACGGTGAAAAGGTACATGTTCAGTCGGCTATGACCGTGATGGATTACAGCGGGCATATTGTGGGCATTGTCGGCGGAGCGGGGGAGAAAACCACCAACCGCGGGCTTAACCGCGCGACCGATTCGCCAAGACAGCCAGGCTCTACAATGAAGCCTATAGGGGTTTACGCGCTGGCTATTGAAAAGGATATTGTAAATTACACCTCAAGCGTGCTTGACAAGCCGATTGAAAGCTATTACTCCGACGGAAAGAGCGGCCCGAAGGAGTGGTACGGCTACTACAAGGGCACGGTAAGACTTAACTATGCTATTAGAAAATCGATGAACACAGTTCCCGTGCGGCTTTTGCAGGAGATAGGCATCGATACCTCCTACGATTTTCTTGTCAATAAGCTTCATTGCGGTCACTTGGTCGAGGCGGACAAAAACTTAGCGGCGCTGGCTCTCGGCGGCACTAACTACGGGCTTACAACCACCGAATCCGCCGCGGCGTATGCGATTTTCGGTAATCAGGGGCTTTACCACAAGCCGACAACATATTATAAAATTGAAAGACCTAACGGCGAGGTGGTCCTCGAATACAACGAAACGGGCGAGCAGGTGATAAGCCCCGCATCGGCGACGATAATGAACCATCTTTTGCAGGAGGTTGTTTACGGCAGCGAGGGCACGGGCAGAGGTATTTCGGGCTATAGCTCTATGAAGGCGTATGCGAAAACAGGTACCTCAAGCGAATCAAACGACCTTTGGATGGTCGCGGGCACTCCCTATTATGTAGGCTCGGTGTGGTACGGCTTTGATATTCAAAGCAAGGTGAACAACGGCGCCGCCGCCGCGACAATCTGGAAAGAGGTTATGAAGGACGTCCATAAAGGACTTGAAAAAAAGGAATTTGAGGACAGCGAGGACGTTGTTAAAAAGGGAGTGGGCTATTACAAGAAGAACGGCAAGATGGATAATCCGATTTATCAGAGCAGCTCTTCAAGTACTTCAAGCGAGCAGGTCAGCAGCTCTACCTCCTCAAACACCTCCTCTGTAACCTCTTCGGACTCCCCGACGGCTTCGCAAGACCCCACGGAATCCACTGTCACAGAGCCTTCCGAGCCACCCGAAAGCAGTGCTCCCTCAGAGCCTGTAGAGCCGCCCGAGTCTTCTGAGCCATCTGTGCCGCCGTCTCCCTCCTCTTCTGAGGAAGCTCAGCCCGGTGAATAATATGCAGGATTATAAAATGAAGCCGATTGCAAAAATATATACCGATTTCCCCGATAAATTCGGTTTACCCCGCCAAAGCGGGCTCGTTAAAGGATTAAAGGGTAGGGTGGTTTTCGAACCGCCCTACCGCGATTATAGGGCGGTAAGAGAGCTTGGCGATTATTCGCATATATGGCTTTTATGGCTTTTCTCCCGCTCGGAAAGGGAGGAATGGTCGCCTACGGTGCGCCCGCCGAGACTCGGCGGCAATACGCGCGTCGGGGTCTTCGCCACCCGCTCTCCCTACCGACCCAATCCCATAGGTATGTCGGCGGTAAGGCTCGAAAGGGTGGTAAGGGACGAAAGCTTAGGACCTGTTTTAGAGGTTTCGGGCATTGATATGGCGGACGGCACGCCGATACTTGATATAAAGCCCTATTTAAGCTTTGCCGACTCTTTTCCTGACGCGGTATGCGGCTTTGCGGACAGGCTTTACGGGCAGTCGCTTAAGGTTGTAATTCCCGACGAACTGTTAAAAGTCTTACCCGCCGATTTAACCGAGCCGCTTGAAGCCCTGCTTGCCGAGGACCCACGCCCGCGCTATCAAAACGACCCGGAAAGGGTTTACGGCTTTTTCTTCAATAAATACGAAATAAAATTCAAGGTTGACAAGGAAATTTTAACGGTAGTTGCAATTAAACCGCGATAGCAAATTGCATTAAATTTTCCGATAAAATTGGGTAAATTTTCGCCATATCCCATATGTAATAGCTCGTATGCGTTTATAGTATTTCACATCAGAGCGCAAAGGGTGTATAATGTATTCAAACGAAAAAACAAAATAAAACGGAGGAATACAAAATGGCAAGATTTACATTACCGAGAGACGTATATTTCGGCGAAAACGCATTGGAAAATCTTAAGAATCTTAAGGGCAAAAGGGCTATCGTTGTTGTGGGCGGCGGCTCAATGAAACGCTTCGGCTTTCTTGACAAGGCTGTCGGCTACCTCAAAGAAGCGGGTATGGAGGTTGAGCTCTTCGAGGGTGTTGAGCCCGACCCGTCGGTTGAAACCGTTATGCGCGGTGCCGAGGCTATGCGCAAATTTGAGCCTGATTGGATAGTAGCAATAGGCGGCGGCTCGCCTATCGACGCGGCTAAGGCTATGTGGGCGTTCTATGAATACCCCGAGGTTACCTTTGAGTCCCTCTGCATTCCCTTTAATTTCCCCGAGCTTAGAACCAAGGCTAAGTTCTGCGCGATTTCTTCTACTTCGGGTACTGCAACAGAGGTTACGGCATTCTCAGTAATCACCGATTACTCAAAGGGCATTAAATATCCGCTTGCGGACTTTAACATCACCCCCGACGTGGCTATCGTTGACCCCGAGCTTGCACAGACAATGCCCCAAAAGCTTGTCGCTCATACCGGTATGGACGCGCTTACCCACGCGGTTGAAGCTTATGTTTCGACCGTTGCTAATTCCTATACCGACGCGCTTGCTATGAAGGCAATCGAAATGGTTACCGCCTATCTGCCCTCCTCTTATAAGGGCAACAAGGAGTCCCGCGCTCAGATGCACGACGCTCAGTGCCTTGCGGGTATGGCGTTCTCCAACGCTCTGCTGGGCATAGTACACTCTATGGCTCATAAGACGGGCGCCGCCTTCCACGAGGGCGCTATGGCGAATCAGCACCTTCCCCACGGCTGTGCAAACGCTATCTATCTGCCCTATGTTATTAAGTACAACGCTCACGACCAGAGAGCGGCTGAAAGATATGCCGACATTGCAAGAATGTTAGGCCTTGCGGGTAACAGCAATAAGGCGCTTATCGAGAATCTCTGTGCTCTTATCGACGGAATGAACGATAAGCTTAACATTCCCCACACCTTAAAGGAGTTCGGCGTTGACGAGGCGGAATTTAACGCTAAGGTTGACGAGATTGCCGTAAACGCTGTAGGCGATGCCTGCACAGGCTCCAACCCCCGCGCTATCGACCCCGAGACAATGGCACGCCTCTTCAAATGCACTTATTACGGCACAGAGGTTGACTTTTAATTGATTTTGTTATAAAATAAATCAGCGCCTTTTTTGTCGAAGACGCTGATTTAAACTATATTAAGGAATGAAGATTGATGTTTAAAATCGTAAGCAAAAGGTCTCTCAATCCCACCGTCACTATGATGGATATTGAGGCTCCGCTGGTAGCGCGTAAGGCGCAGGCGGGTCAGTTCATCATTCTGCGCACCGATGATGACGGCGAGCGTATTCCGCTTACCGTTGCGGGTTGCGACAGGGAACAGGGAACCGTAAAGATTATTTTCCAGATTGTCGGCGCTACCACCGAGAAGTTAAACCACAAGCAGGTCGGCGACTGTCTTGCGGATTTCGCGGGACCTTTAGGCAAGCCTACCGAAACCGAGGGCCTTCGCAAGGTCTGCGTTGTCGGCGGCGGCGTGGGTTGTGCTATCGCTCTGCCTATAGCACAAAAGCTGCACGAGCAGGGCTGTGAGGTTCACTCAATTGTCGGCTTCAGAAATAAGGATTTGGTAATTCTTGAGGACGAGTTTGCCGCCTGCTCGGACAGGCTGACTGTAATGACCGACGACGGCTCCTACGGCACAAAGGGGGTTGTCACCGCTCCGCTTAAAGAGGCTGTCGAGGCGGGCGAGAATTACGACGAGGTTATCACCATAGGCCCGCTTATTATGATGAAATTTGTTGTCGGGGGTACAAAGCCCGCGGGCGTTAAGACGGTGGTTTCTATGAACCCGATTATGATTGACGGCACAGGAATGTGCGGCGGATGTCGCTTAACCGTCGGCGGCAAGACAATGTTTGCCTGTGTAGACGGCCCCGACTTTGACGGATTTGAGGTTGACTTTGACGAGGCTATGAAGCGCGGCGCTATGTACCGCGATTTTGAGCGCCACGCCTATGAGGAAGCCTGCAATCTCTTCAAAAAGGAGGTAGAATAATGGCTGCTAATATGAGTCTTAAAAAGAACGAAATGCCGGTTCAGGACCCTGACGTCCGCAATCACAATTTTTCCGAGGTGGCTTTAGGCTACAGCGAGGAAACCGCCCTTGACGAGGCTATGCGCTGTCTTAACTGCAAAAATATGCCCTGTGTTTCGGGCTGTCCTGTTAATATACATATCCCCGCATTTATCGAGAAGATAAAGGAGGGCGATTTTGAGGGGGCTTATCAGGTTATTTCCAAATCTTCAAGCCTTCCCGCCGTATGCGGACGTGTTTGCCCGCAGGAGACCCAGTGCGAATCAAAGTGCGTTCGCGGCATTAAGGGTGAGCCTGTAGGTATCGGCAGACTTGAGCGCTTTGTCGCCGACTGGCATAATGAACATTCCTCCGAAAATGCAGAATTACCCGAATCCAACGGTCATAAGGTAGCGGTTGTAGGTTCGGGTCCGTCTGGACTTACCTGCGCGGGCGACCTTGCTAAGAAGGGCTATAAGGTCTCTGTTTTCGAGGCTCTGCACACCGCGGGCGGCGTGCTGGTTTACGGTATACCTGAGTTCCGTCTGCCTAAGAAAATCGTTAAGAAAGAGGTTGACGGGCTTAAGAAGTTAGGCGTTGAGATTGATACCGACGTTATTATCGGCAAGACCGTCACGGTTGACGAGTTGTTCGATATGGGCTTTGAGGCTGTGTTTATCGGCTCTGGCGCGGGACTTCCGAGATTTATGGGTATAGAGGGCGAGGCGCTCTGCGGCGTTTACTCCGCAAACGAGTTCTTAACCCGAAATAACCTTATGAAGTCTTATACCGAGGGAAGCGCAACACCCGTTATGCAGGCTAAAAAGACGGTAGTTGTCGGCGGCGGAAACGTCGCTATGGACGCGGCGAGAACCGCTAAGCGCTTAGGCGCGGAGGTTACGGTTGTTTACCGCCGTACCGAAAACGAGCTGCCCGCCCGCCGCGAGGAGGTCGAGCACGCAATGGAGGAGGGAATTGTCTTCAAATTCCTTACCAACCCCGTTAAGATTAACGGCGAGGACGGCTGGGTTAAAAGTATTTGCTGTCAGCAGATGGAGCTTTCCGAGCCTGACGAGTCGGGCCGCGCACGCCCCGTTGCTGTTGAGGGAAGCGAGTACGATATTGAAGCCGACTGCGTTATTATGTCTATCGGTACCTCACCTAATCCGCTTATTAAATCCACCACCGCAGGGCTTGAGGTTAACAAGCGCGGCGGCATAATCGTAAATGAGGAAACGGGCGCCACAACAAAGGAGGGCGTTTACGCAGGCGGAGACGCCGTAACAGGCGCCGCTACCGTTATTCTCGCAATGGGCGCGGGTAAGACCGCCGCCAAAGCGATTGACGAGTATATATCTTCTAAATAACAATATAGCCTTAAAAAGCCGTCCTTTTTTGGGGCGGCTTTTCGCATTAATCGGTCCTTTCACACATATTATTTATGGGGTGAAAATTATGGAAATATTAAAATACGGCGGAATTGCCGTGCTTGTTATCGGGGCGTTGGCGCTTTTAATCTGCGCCGCAAAAACAGGCAAGCCCTTTAAAAGCCTGCTGTTAAACGCATTTATCGGCATCGCCGTAATGGCGGTAATCGATTTGACCGCAAAATTTACGGGCGTGCATATCCCCGTGAATCAGTACACGGTAACAGGCTCCGCCGTCTTCGGTATACCCGCCGTCTGCGGGTTTTTAATTCTGCCTGTTATTTTTAAGTGAGTATAAATTATTACGCCTTGAAAATGTCAATAGAAAATGATATTATAATGAAAAAGCCTCCTTAAAAGGCCCCCTTGCCTAAAGGGGGCTGTCAGCGTAGCTGACTGGGGGATATATCTAATATCTAGTGCCTAACATCTAATATCTAAATTGGGAGTGATACATTACGGAGCGCAAGCATAACACAAAACTTACCGACAATGCAAAAGCCTTGCGAAAAAATATGACAAAAGAAGAGCGGCATTTGTGGTATGACTTTCTGCGTTCTTATACCGTCCGCTTTCTGCGGCAAAAGGTAATAGATAACTACATTGCAGATTTTTACTGTCACGACGCACGCCTGATTATAGAGCTTGACGGTTCACAGCATTATGAGGAAAAAGGATTGCTGAAAGATAAAATTCGCACAGAAAGAATTGAAAGCAGAAATTTAACAGTAATTCGCATACCTAATAATGAGGTCAATAATAATTTCGGAGGGGTTTGCGAGTATATTGATTCGAGGGTTAAAGAATCCCTCCACCGCTGACGCGGTCCCCCTCCCTTTAGGCAAGGGAGGCTTTCATAGGAAATCGATTCGAATCCCTCCGTCAGCCTACGGCTGACACCTCCCTTTAGGCAAGGGAGGCTTTTAAAGGAAAGTGATGGTGTTTAATGCTTAAATTTATTTTCGGGCGGCCCGCTTCGGGCAAGACCTATAATGTGCTTAATATGATTAAGGAGCTGGCGGAGAGCGGCAAAAATGCCGTTTTAATAGTACCCGAGCAGTTTTCCTTTGAAAGCGAGCGGGCGGTGCTCAAAGCCCTCGGTGATAAGGCGGCGCTTAATGTCTCGGTTATGAGCTTTTCAAGGCTCTGCGACGAGGTGGGGCGCGCGGTCGGCGGTATAGCCGGGATTACCCTAACAGAAGCGGACAAGGTGATTTTTATGAACCGCGCGCTCCTGACGGCGGCGGATGAGCTTAAAATTTGGCGCAGATATTGCCATTCTGTCTACTTTGCAAAAACAATGCTTGATACCGTCGGCGAGTTTAAAATAAATACGGTTACCGCAGAAGACCTTAAAAGGGCGGCAGAGGAAACCGAAAGTCCCTCGCTTGCTTTGAAGCTTCACGATATTGCGGTGATTTACGAGACCTACGACGCGCTGACGGGCGAGCAGTTTATCGACCCGGCGGACAGTCTTACAAAGCTTTACAGACAGCTTGAGTACTGTCGGTTTTTTGAAAATAAAACTGTATTTTTGGATTCCTTTAAGGGCTTTACGGGTCAGCAGTTTAAGATAATAGACCGCATTTTGTCACAGGCGGACGACGTGATCGTAAGCCTTACAAACGACCCGGAGCTCGACAGCGATTACAATGTTTTTATGAATATAAGAGCCGCCGCGGAGAAGATAAGAAAATCCGCCGCCCGCTTTTCGGTAGCGGAGGACAAGCCGCTTATTCTTGAAGCGAGCCGCTATAATTCAAAAGGTATGACCGCGCTCGAACGGCTTTTGGCGGGCGGGGATTTTGAAGCTCCCGAGGAAAGCGGGGATATAACCCTCTGCACCGCCGCTACCGCCGCCGACGAGGCGGAGTTTACAGCAAGAACCATAAGGCGGCTTGTGCGCGAAAATGGCTACCGCTACCGCGATTTTGTAATAATTGCAAGGGACGCGGAGAAGTACGAGGAAAGCGTTTACGCCGCCTGCCGATTAAACGGAGTACCCGTTTTCGGCGATAAGCGCGAGCCGCTTTCCGCTTTTCCTGCCGCCGCGGCGGTTAATGCCGCGTTGGAATTCTCTTTAAGACCTACAAGTGAGTGTATTCTCCGCTTTCATAAAACGGGGCTTGGTACCCTTTCGGTGGAGGAAATATCAAGCCTTGAAAATTATGTTTTCCTTTGGAATATCGACGGCTCTATGTGGCAAAGCGAGTGGACAATGGACCCGCGCGGCTTTGTCTCCGAGGACGAGGGAAAAGGTGTAGATAAGGCGGAGCTTGAAAGAATTAATACATTAAGGCAAAAAGCCGCCGCACCCCTTAATGCTTTTAAAGAAAAGCTTACGGGCACCGCCGCGGATATGTCCCGCGCGGTTGTAGAATTACTTGAAGGCTGTAACGCCGCCGAAAAGTTAGCTCTCCTTTCAGAGCGTTTTAAATCGGAGGGCGCGGAGTTCAGAAGCGATGTTTTAAAGCAGAGCTACGACAGATATATGAAGCTGCTTGACAGTATGGCGGTTTGCTTCGGCGACCGCGAGGTTAAAAAACAGGAGTATTATGACGCTCTTTCCCTTTCTGTTTCTCTTGACAGCGTTGGTGTGATTCCCCGTATGCT
>JBJEOD010000124.1:0-2708 GCA_051880535.1 Acutalibacteraceae bacterium
TGCGTCAGGAAGACGCAGGTAAGTTCTTCGATGACAACGGAAGCTTAAATAAAAATCAGGGTATTGTTGCGATTACAAGAAGCGGAATTACGGTAGCCTCCGGTAATGAAATCAATGATAATATTATTGATGGAATTCAGTATGTGTTCGAAAGTGAACTGCCGCAGGAGGTTAAAATTTCGGTAAAACTTGTGGAATCAGCCCTAAACATTCGTATAGCATCTTCTTATGATGGAACAGTATTGCATAATGGTAATTATACGGTAAATTATAACAGAGCAGGGTATTTAGCTTTCGGTGTTTCTGCATCCGAACACTATTTCGCGGATATTTCGCTGACCCATTTAAATAGCGACGGATCAACAATCGGACTTAATTTATCCGATCTTGTAACAGGGGATATGCAATCACTTTATGAAGAAAATAAACTGCTCCCGATAGGTCATGCGGATGTAGTCAACAATGCCCTACAGATGGACTGGACAAATTCGGGCTTTGAAATAAGCGGCAATATGTTGGGAGCGCTTAAGCTTAAAACGGTCAGAACGGATAACGATAGCTTTGTGAATGTAATCATAGACGGCGCCGAGCCTGTAAAGATAAGTGTCCCCGTAGGAACAAATACAATAACCGTTGCAGATAATCTTGCCGAGGGTGTGCATACCGTGCGGGTGCTTTCGGGAACATCTCCGGCATTCGGCACACTTACGGTCAAGGATATTATCTATAGCGGAGAGCTTAATCGGAGCGAAATTGATAACAGCAAAATCAGAATGATGGCGATAGGTGACTCTATTACTGCGGGCTTCGGAATTAACGGAAGTAACGGGGATCCGCTTGATTTTGCAAATAAAATTGCAACCAGCGACGGTTATTATTCTTATGCGGCAATCGCCGCGAGAACGCTTGGAGCCGAGATTGATACTGTGGCAAAAGAGGCGGCTCCTATAAGCGAGGTTCACGGGCTTGTAAACAAGCTTAACATGCGTGCGGGCTCTCCCGAATGGAATTGGGGAAAGAACCAAAAAGATATTATTGTGATAAATCTTGGCACAAACGACGAGTGGATTCCGGGAAAAACCGCACAAACCGCGCTTGAAGACGCGAAAGCTCTGCTTGACGATATGCGGGCTAAAAATCCCGACGCTTATATTATTTGGGTTTACGGAATGATGCGCAAGGATTATGAGGCTTCATATAAAGCGGCGGTCGAATATATGAACGCTAAGGGAGACGCAAGGGTTTTCTCACTTGAAATGCAGCCTAATAACGATGCGCTTGAGGGACATCCCTCCGCCACCGCGCACGTTGAATACGCAAATCAGCTTGTGACATTTATCAGGCAGAACTGTTCTGAGATTATTAATATTTCTACCCAAACCAAAACGATTAAAGAACTTAATAATCAAGGCGTTATTGCATTTAACGGGCGCTCAAAATGGGCAGGGGACGCTGTATCTTCTGTTTACGGCTCCGCCGGTTTTACTGTAAGCGGCTATATTTACGGAGATTTTATTCTTAACTGTTTTCACACAACTGAAAATATAGTTCGTTTGGACATAATATTGGACGGCGACTCCGACAATATGCAGACTATTGAACTGCCGGCAGGCTTTAGCGGAGATGTGACGTTAATAGGTAACCTTACAAGAGGTGAACATACCGTTCAGGTCCGCCGTGCGTCTTCGGATTGGGGAACTACTACATATAACAGTATTACTTATACCGGAAAATTGGAAAAACCGGAAACCAAGTCTTTGCGTATGGAATTTATCGGTGATTCTCTTACTGTCGGCGAGGGTGCTTACGGTTCGTTCGATGACAGCGATGTAAAGAATTATGTGCGGTATCAGAATTCTATGACGGGTTACGCCGCGCAGACTGCAAGATTGCTTGAAGCCGACTTTTCAATGCTCGCTCACTGCGGCGTGACAACTCAAGGAATGATTGAAGATTACAACAACGCAAATAGCGATTATGTCAACGATGCTGGCAAAAAGGATATTGTTGTAATAAATCTCGGAACAAACGATGTTGGGTGGCAATCGGAAAGCGTCGTAACCGAAGAATATCTTTCTAATTTAAAAACTTCAGTAAGTAATTTAATTAATGCAGTAATCAACAAAAACGGCAAAGATGTTTGTATTGTTTGGTGCTACGGTATGATGTCTGATAATTACCTGGCTAATCTTCGGGAAATGGTTAACGAGACTGCTCCCGAAGGCTCAAATGTATTTTTCTGCGATTTATCTGCGGCGAAAGATACCGGCGGCTACCGCGGACATCCGCTTCTTGCGGGACATACTGCGTCGGCTACAATTCTATCGGAATTTATAAAGAACAACTGTATGCGTATTGTTGCAAACGGTGATGTTAATCTCGATACAGTTACCGATATCAGAGACCTTGTAAGATATAAAAAATATTTTTCGGGTATTGAAGTGCCGTTTGCAAAACAGAAAGCAGACGTAAATCTTGACAAGGTTCTTGATTCGGCAGACATAGTTAAGCTTCGCAAATTGCTTTTAGGAATAGAATAATCGGAAAAGAACGCGTCAATGAATAAGTATTTAAAAGAAGTTATGACCAAAAGGGAAAAAACTTATATTGTGACAAAAGGAGGGCATGAATATGAGAATATCAGCCATAAAAACAAATCTTCGTAAGACATTATCCGTAGCTTTAGCAGTCTTGGTTTTGACGGGGGT
>JBJEOD010000125.1:0-2704 GCA_051880535.1 Acutalibacteraceae bacterium
GATTTAAAGGAAGGTGTATATTCCCACGTCCAGACCCGTTTTCCGCCCGAGCCTAACGGATATTTGCATATCGGTCACGCAAAGGCGATTACCATTGATTTTGCCACCGCCGAGAAATACGGCGGAAAGTGCAATCTCCGCTTTGACGACACCAACCCCGTAAAAGAGGATGTTGAGTATATAGAAGCGATTGAAGAAGATATTAAATGGTTAGGCTTTAATTGGGACAATGTTTATTTCGCATCGGATTATTTTGATTTTCTTTATGAGTGTGCCTTAAAGCTTATCGACAAGGGGCTTGCCTATGTTGACGAAAGCAGCGCGGACGAAATCCGCGAAATGCGCGGCACGCTAACCGAGCCGGGAAAGGAAAGCCCCTACAGAAACCGTCCCATAGAAGAAACAAAGGACCTTTTCCGACGTATGACCGAGGGCGAGTTCGAAAACGGAGCTATGGTATTAAGGGCTAAAATCGATATGTCCTCCTCCAACCTTAATATGCGCGACCCGATTATCTACCGCATTATGAAGGCAACCCACCACCGCACGGGCGACAAATGGTGCGTTTATCCTATGTACGATTTTGCTCACCCCTTAAGCGACGCTAAAGAGGGTGTCACCCACTCCCTTTGCTCGCTCGAATTTGAAAATCACCGCCCGCTCTACAACTGGTTTTTAGAGGCGCTTGAGATACCGAACCCGCCTAGACAAATTGAATTTGCGCGTATGAATGTAAACTATACCCTTACAAGCAAGCGCAAGTGCTTAAAGCTTGTAAACGACGGTTTGGTTTCGGGCTGGGACGATCCGCGAATGGCGACAATCTGCGGTATGAGACGGCGCGGCTACCCCGCAAAGGCAATCCGCGATTTTGTTGAAAAAATCGGCGTTTCAAAGGCGTACAGCGTTATTGACTACGCCCTGCTTGAGTCCTGCGTGCGTGATTATCTTAACGAAAATGCGGAACGCGCTATGGCGGTTCTGCGCCCGCTTAAGGTTATAATCGACAATTATCCCGAGGGCAAAACCGAGGAAATAGCGATTGACATTAACCCCGCAAAGCCCGAGCTCGGCAAGCGTTCGGTAACCTTTTCCAAAGAAATATTTATTGAACAGGACGATTTTATGTTAGACCCTCCGGGAAAATATTTCCGTCTCTGCCCGCAGAAAGAGGTGCGCTTAAAGGGAGCGTATTACATTAAATACGCTTCCCACGAAACCGACGAAAACGGCAATATAACCGCCGTTCACTGCACCTATGACCCCGAAAGCTTCGGCGGGGAAACCCCCGACGGCAGAAAGGTCAAGGGCACGCTTCATTGGGTAAGCGGTGAAAACTCCTTTGACTGTGAAATAAGGCTTTACGACCGCCTGTTTAATGTACCCAACCCCAGCGACGAGGAGGGCGTATCATCTTTTGCGGATAATCTGAACCCTGATTCGCTTACTGTGCTTACGGGCTGTAAGCTTGATAATTCCCTTAAAAACGTCAAGGCGGGCGACACCTTCCAGTTTATGAGGCAGGGCTATTTCTGCGTAGACCCCGACAGCAACGAGGAAAAAACCGTATTTAACCGCACGGTAGCACTTAAGGATTCCTTTGCGAAAAAGGCGTAGACTATGACTGTTCAAAATATTTTTGATTTTTTAAACGAGAAATTCCCGACCGAAACCGCCTGCGATTTTGATAATGTTGGTTTGCTTGTGGGCGACCCAAACTCCGAGGTTAAAAAGGCGGTTGTAGCGCTCGACTGCACGCCGAGCGCAGTTAATACCGCCATTAAAAACGGCTGTCAGCTTATAATCACCCACCACCCCGTTATATTCGACCCGTTAAAGCGGGTTTTGGCAGGTAGCGCGGTTTATGAGGTTATAAAAAGCGGCATATCTGTAATATCTATGCACACTAACCTTGACGTAGGTATAGGCGGCGTGAACGACTGCCTATCCTTTGCCCTATCTTTAGAAAATGTTAAAAAGGTTGCGGTGGCAGACGGGTATTTACTCAATGTCGGCGAGCTCTCCTCTCCCCTTTGCCCCGACAGCTTGGCGGAATATCTTAAAGAAAAGTTAGGCGGCGGGGTTAAATATTTCGGCGCGGACAAAAAGATTGAGCGGGTTTTGCTCTGCTCTGGCAGCGGCGGCTCATATTTAACCGAGGTCAAAAAGCATAACTGCGACGCCCTTATCACCGCAGACGTTAAGCACAACCAATTTCTTGACGCGGAGCGTATCGGAGTATCACTTTTTGACGCAGGTCACTTTGAAACCGAGGACATTGTAACCGAGCCGTTAAAGCGGCTTTTAGAACAGCACTTTGCTGATATTACTTTTATCTCCGACCGCGATTCTAAAATAAAGCATATATAAAATTTCATAATTTAGAAGCAGTAACCGAAGGGCAAACCCCTTCGGCTACCGCTTTTTAAGGCTTCCTTTAGTCTGCCTTTAGGGATACATATTATAATAATATCAAAACGGGAGGGATTTATATGCGAATACTGATTGCCGAGGACGACCCCAGATTGCTGAAATCGCTTATTCACATTATGAAAACCAACAATTACTCTGTAGACGGCGTTTCGGACGGTAAGGCGGCGCTGGAGCTTGCTTTATCCGACGAATACGACGGTCTTGTGCTTGATATTATGATGCCTGAAATAGACGGAATTGAGGTATTAAAAACGCTACGCAGAAAAGGCAT
>JBJEOD010000126.1:0-2699 GCA_051880535.1 Acutalibacteraceae bacterium
ATTTATGTAATCAAACTCGGCATCGTTCCAGCCTATCGCCTCAAGCTCTGTAGGGTTGAATTTTCCGTCGGCTGTACTTATTACAGATATTCTCAAATACCTTGCGCTGACGGGTGTTTCCGCATACAGCTTGTCAATTACAGAGGTTGCATCGCCCGAATAGGTATAAACAAGTGCCTGCTCGCTCCAAATCTTATCTTCAATATCCGAGACGTATATTTTAAGCACCTTTATGTTTTCGCTCAGGGCATTTATCTTAAACTCGTGAAGCTTCATACTGTTTGAAAGATTGAAAACATAATCGAGCTTCTGCCCTTTCATATCTACAGTAGCCGCCGCAGAATAATCACCGTCATAAATCAGGCTGTGCTGTTCTCCGCTGTATTCCGATTCGGAAATTTCGGTATGAACACCGTTAGAATCGGTGCGATACAATGTTACGGGTGCGTGCTTTAAATAATTTGTTTCTGCCAAAGGCTTTTGATATTCGCTTCCGTAGACACCGAATTCGGCAATACGAAGGCTCGGACCGTAAAAACCGTACTTTTCAAGTGCGCCTTCAAAGTCGCTGACTGTAATAACAAATCTTATTGCTACATATCTGGCAACCAGGTTGGAATCAGCCATTGTAAAGAGCTGTGATAGGGTTACACCGTTAGGTCCTGCTTCTGTATTGTCATATGAAATTATTTTATTACCCTCGGAAAATAAATTGTTTATATTCTTTGAAGCATATATTTCATACTTACCAAGCTGCAAGAACTCTTCATAATGACTTCCCACAAATACCTTTTGTATATTGTAGCTTTTCTTCATATCGAAAATCCAAGAAAAACTCTTTTGATCATCTGCGTTGTTCATTCTTGCCGCATTTATAAAGCAGTCTACCTTTGTGAACATTTTTCCGTCAAACAAATTGGTCTCGGGTGTCTCAGGATCCCTTGTCATTCCCTTGGAATTGGCGTAATTTGAATACTCGCGGGTATATACAACCGAATTTTTCAGACGGTTGACACCGAATGTATTAATTTGTGCGTCGGTGAATTCTCCCGCATCAACAATAAATTTTTCAGAAGCTCCGAATACACCTATTTCGGCGAATCTTACGGTCGAATCATAACTCTCCATATCAGCCGCAGGAACCCTAACCCGTACACCTACAAACTTGCCGTAGGTTTCTGGCTTTGAGGTTATATCAAAAATCTGGGTTTGATTAAGGGCGCTGTTTGAAGCATATGAAATTACCAAAGAGGTTTCCTCAAAAAGACTGCCGCGATCTTCTGAAATATAAATATCATAGCTACAGCTTCTGAGGGTCGGATTCCTTGAACCTGAAATCATAAGATAATCTGCATAAATAATATCAGTTGACTCAAATACCAATTGAGTAAATGCATCGGCTGTATTATATTCTGCATTTTTTATTAAGCTCTCATTTTCAAATCCGCCGTCTGTAAGATATTCGGGATTTTCAACAGATATATCCGTCAAGGCTTCACCGTCGTAATATGTTGCGGTGGGTTCATAGCCCGACAGCAAATTATTTCCTAAATCAAGAACGGCGATTTCATCGGCATTATTACATTCGGTAAGCTTGTAGCTTCTTTTGCCCGAGGTTTCCAGCTTGACCTTTTTTGCCTCCTCCAAAGCGCTTGTAAACTCTTCGGTATTAATATACTGGGATAAATCCAGCTTAGATGCCTCATATATCCAATCCGAAAGATTCCAGCCCGCAGTATTATCAGGATAATCCACAGGAACCTCCGCTACTAAAGAACCAAAGGTTATGTTGGCCTCGGCACCGTCAAGAGGCTGGAATGCCCAGTAACGTAATACGGAACCCGTATTTTTAAACCAGGAGCGCCAATCACCTATTCCCTGGTCTTTAGTACAGCAAACCTGATCTGCCGTAATCTTTATCCAGCTGCCTTCCATATCCTTTTTGATGTCAATGGTGTTATCAGAACGCATTTCGCCCCAGCCGATTCCGTACTTAAAGCCGAGCTTTCCTTCGGTTGTAACGCTGTTTATCTTTAAATAAATAAATGCATCACTGCACTTAGATAATTCAAATGAACCGAGATCGGCATTGCTTGTATCCCTTGTTGTAAATACGGTGTAATCGTTATCCAAAACCGCTGTCGTTCTGCCTTCCTTAGCTTTCACATCATACGTTGCATATCCGGTTCCCAAACGGGAAAGCTCGTCTCTTTCAGTTTCAATTACGGGATTAATAACCGTACACTTTTTACTTTCCTTGCTTGTACCCTCGGGAATTTCCTCAATCGCGCCTACGGTGTTAAATACCGTTTTATATTCTCTGAGGTTACTCCATGCCTCCTTAATTGAGGTTATATTAATGCTTTCATCAACCGAAGCATTAACAACTAAATCCTTAAAAGAAGGAGTGACAAGTGTTAAAGCAATAAGGCACGATAATATTATTGCAATACACTTTTGAGTTGATTTAAAACGAACAGAATACATAATGCACCTCCGTATTAAAAATCTTCTTTACCAACATAACATTTTTATTTTTATTTGATATAATGTTCTTCCATGCTTAGTATTCCTTAACAACACTCAGCCGCTATCAACAATCAAGGTCGACAGCTCCCAAATCAATATTTATTGCGTATGGAAAGGTTAAAGCAGAATTCCGAGCAAAATCTTCTTTAAAATAGTCAAATCCTGAGAAT
>JBJEOD010000127.1:0-2687 GCA_051880535.1 Acutalibacteraceae bacterium
CTCGCAGTATTTTACATATGCCGCAAGTCCCTCTTCGGTCTCAGGAGCACTGCCGCCGTCGTAAAAATTATTTCCGTAAAGCAACAGCAAATTGGTTTCTATTCCTGCGTCCAAAAACCTCGGAACCGTGTTTTTATAGCGCTCATTTACCTCGGGCTTGCCCTTTTCATCCTCGCAAAAGCACCAAAGCAAATCGTCGCGCATCTTGCGGATTCCCGCTTTTCTCATTATTTCAATACAGTCATAAGTATCCTGCTGGTCGTGATATATTAAATGAGTTCCAAACCCGCTCTTTTTAAAGCCCGCGTCGCAGGATTTAATGTGCGAAAACGGAATCGGCTGAACACAAACGGTTTCTCCGTCCCTTTCCGCAGTTACATAAAGGGTAAATATTCCGTAAACATTACTTAAATCAGGCAAATTCACCGTAACCGCATCGCCGTCTTTGGCAACGACGGAATTCAAATATATTCTATCACCGAACGGCTTTTCAAGCGTAAGCTTTAATATGTATTCCGCGTCTTTGCCGTGTGTATCAAATGTGAATTTAATACATTTCGGCGAATCACCGTTTTCGTATATATTTGAAAGCCGCTCTGTTACCGGTATGACAGATACTTCTCCGTCCTCTTTCAAACAGCTTATTTTACGTTCATATCTTTTAAGTAAATTATCCTGTCTTGACATAATAATCTCCATTCTGTCGCAAAAAATGATATATCTTTTACATCTATTTTAATTACATTTTATCATATATCATATTACTTGTCAATACAAATCTAACGATTTTCACTCAAAAACCACAACGGTAAAGTTGTTGAAAAAATATTTGATATGTCTTATATGCAAATATTATGTTTAGATAATTTATACATATAAAATAAGCGCAAAAGAAAAGCATTTCTTTCACGCTGTTTACGGAATGTATTTTGACTGTTATTTATGCCTAACCATTTGTAACTTGTAATAAGTCTAAGTATATAAAATATTACACTATTTATTATTTATGTGAGTGTTACAATACTTTGCTTTAAATGCGGCGGGGCTTATTTTTTCGTGGTATGTGAAGAATTTTATAAATAGGTTTTCTTCGCTGTAACCAAGTTCTCTTGAAATCTGTTTAACGCTCATATCGGTGGTGAGAAGTAAATCCTTTGCAAGCTTCATTCTTTGAACCGCTAAATATTCCTTTAAACCGATACCGTGATTTTTTTTGAAATACTTGCCTATATAGTCTGCGTTATAGCCGAAATGACCTGCAATATCCGAAACGGTGACGCCGTTTTTTATATTGTTTCTGATATATTCCGAAATCCTCGCGGCTAAAGCTTGGTTTGATGTATTTTCTTCCAATGAAAGCCTGACAAGCTCCTCAAATATCAGGTAACCCGCCGAATCAGCGGCGGCGGGGGAATAAATCGGAGTGTTGGAAATATGGAGGAGCTTTTTTAAGAGCTGCTTTATTTCATATATGTCGGTTCCCGTATAGCTTTTAAGCGGAACTTCAAGGTCTGTGAAAAAATGAAACCAATAAAAAGCGGTAGGCTCCGATACAGTTTTATACCCGTAATGCTCCTTAAAAGGTTCAAGTATGAGCAATTGATTTTTTTGAAGTACATATTCCCGAGTTTCCTCCGCTATATATACCGTGCCTTCAAGCACAAGTATAATCTCATAGCTTTTTATATTTCTTCTGGGATGAATCCACTCACCCGAGGAATGAAACTCACCGATCATATCATATGTGAAGTATTTTCCGTTTTCAAATTTAATCATATCTGATTTTCTCACTTTTTCGCTGTATTTCGGTATTGAAACAATAGCATATTATCATTATAATCGGAATAAACAGATAAATCAATTATTATTTGAAAAGGAGCACCAAGTTATGCAGAATATCGAATTTTCGGATATAGAAATTACAGGCGGCTACTGGAAAACAAGACAGGCTATAAACAGTGAGGTTACGCTAAAATCTGTTTATGAGCGCTTTCGGGAAACTCATAGGTTCGACGCGCTTAAATGCGATTGGAAAGACGGAGAACCCGATATGCCGCACATTTTTTGGGATTCAGATGTTGCAAAGTGGCTTGAGGGCGCGGCATATATCTTAAATTCCAAAGACGATGAGTCCATAGCGGAAATCATTGAAAACGCGATTGACTGCATCATTGAAAACAGTGATGAAAACGGATATTTCAACAGCCATTATCTTGTAACCGAGCAGGATAATAGATTTCGCGACAGGGGTTGCCATGAGCTGTACTGCGCGGGTCATCTTTTTGAGGCGGCGGTAGCCTATTATGAAATTACGGGGAAAGACCGCTTTTTAAAGGCAATGTGTAAATTTGCCGATTATATCGAAAAGGTATTTAAAAACGAAAAAAGCGCCGCTTTTACGACCCCGGGACACCCTGAAATAGAGCTGGCTCTGATGCGGCTTTATAAGGCGACAGGTGAAAAGCGCTACGCTGACCTTGCAAAGTATTTCATTGATGAGCACGGAAAGTATGCGGATGATAATAATTATTATGATTGGGTAAATGAATATTATAATCAGGACGAAATGCCGATTAGAGAACGTGAAACCGCAGAGGGACATTGCGTTCGCGCACTGTATCTTATGTGCGGTGCGGCAGATGTTGCTTATGAATACGGCGACGATGGCCTTAAAAAAGCCTGCGAGC
>JBJEOD010000128.1:0-13375 GCA_051880535.1 Acutalibacteraceae bacterium
ATACGAGCTTTTAGACCCTGCTTTTGCTAAAGAAGGCATCACACCGAAATATCAGACGATTATGTCTAAGGGCTGGATGGCTCCTTTAATCAGCGCTAAGGCTGAAAATAAAGACAGAATTATTAAATTCTTTGAATACTGCATAAGCGAGGAAGGTCAACGCACCATTATACTCGGTAAGGAAAACGAGACCTATACCGTAAACGACGGCAAGCCTGAATTGAAGCCCGAAATAAGAGAGCTTAAAAATCAGAATAATCAGGCGGAACTTGCTAAATACGGTCTGGTTACCGCATTCCCCTGCTTTATTATGCCGAAACAGTTTAATGATTACGAGCGTGAGTATTCTCTTCGCACCAATCCCCAATTTGTAGCCGATCAGGAAAAAGCCAATAAATATATTCAGGATGTTTTTGAATTGGGTCTCGGAGATATAGGACCGGCGGTCGGCACAAAAGATTTTACGAAATACAGCAAGGTAGTTGAAAAGTTTTCGCGCAGCGCGCTTAAGGCTATGATTGCCAAGGACGACAAGGATTTTGACAAGAACTTTGACGATGCAATAAACGAGGCAAAGAAAATGGGCGCGGAGGATATAGAAGAACTGCTTACGCAGAATCATAAAAACAGTATCTCTGAGCTTGAAGGAGAATGACAGATGAAAAAACGTTTGGCAGCTATTTTTCTAAGTATTGCTTTGATTTTTTCGGCGGTAAGCTTCGGGGCAGGAGCCTCCAATGCTAATGTTAAAAAAGTATTACGTGTCAGAATTGACAGCATACCCACCAAACTAACTAAGATGTCAACAATCTTGCCGTCCGGACCGTATATTGAAATGCCGCCGGTAGCTTTTACGTATAAGGTGGACGGAAAAACCGTAACCAAGCATCAGTATGCTACGGGATATACTTATTCAATAGAGCTTAAAAACGGTATGAATCCTATGCTGGAGCGCGGCGCTTACGACAACACCACCAATAAGCTCGTCACCTGGCAGGATACGTTTACCGATGCCGATAATAACCCTACGGTACCTAATATGGGACGTATGGACCCGCCGCACGAAACCATGTGGCGCAGAAGCTATTACGGTATGATGGGCGGTGCGGTGCTTAAAACGCCCGACGGTAAAAAGGACGCATTGGTTGCGTTTATGCACGGAGAAAATAAAAACGGAACCTACGGCGATTCTTCAAATTATAAATATACCACCAATACCGTATACCCGTGGGGTACTTATGAAACACCTGCAGACGGCACCACACCGGTACCTCCCGGATATAATTTTGATGAGGTTTATTTCGGTTATATTTCTCTTGCCTACAGCGAGACCGATAAGAATGACGGCAACGATTTTATGAATAATGATTTAGGTCCGATTATCTGGCCGTCAAACGGTTTGATTGATGAAAACAATAAGCAGACATCGCTCGGCGTAAGGCATCCGTATGCTTTTGTTGACGGTGATTATGTTTATTGCTATTATGTTGAGGATCAGCCGAACACCAGCGGAGTCGAGGGACGCGAGCCGGGACTTAAGGTGGCGAGAGCCCCTATAGATAAATACACCCCCGGCAACTGGAAAACCTATTATAACGGCAGCTTTTCCGAAAATTCACTGCCGTCAGGCTTTGAAAAGACCGACCGTTCTTTTGTCTATAAAAAAGGCGGACGCTCAAGCTCGGTGGTATATGCTCCGTCCGGCTTGGCTGTACAGCGCTTTTGCGTAGCAAAGATTAAAAACACAGAATATTACCTTGGTATTAGCTGGGACAGGCAGCAGAATATTGCGCTTCACGTGTCCACCGACCTTGTTAACTGGTCTGACGGAACCTCCCTTCGCGAATATACCGATTCGCAGCTCTATTACCCTGCGCTCTTCAATAAGGACTTGACCTCCCAAAGTGAAATTGATGCAAACGGTTTCTGGGTGTTAGGCTCAAACGAAAGCGGACATTCGGTGTCGGGAATTAAGAACTTAAGAATAAGCATAGTTGAAGAAACGGTTACGGAATCTGATGACGAGGTTAAGGATGAGCCGGTCAAGGAATATGACGGCTCGGGATATTCCGATAAAATAGCAGAACAGTTTTTCATCAATACCAATGAAAAAATAGGCGTTGACGGTACAAAGGTTAATCTGAATGCGGTGCCTAAAAAACAGGGCGAGCGGAATTATTACTTTAAATATTATCCCATAAAAAATAATGCTCCCGTTTATTCAAAAGAAGGCGATCTTGTCTATCTTACACCGGCAGGACGGTATAAATGGGGTCTGCCTAAGCAGGCGGCAGGCGATAAAAACGCTTCGATAACCGACTGGAACAACTTCACCACATCGGCAGATTATACGGCGGGACTTCAGTTTAAAGCACCCCAAACCGGCAAATACAGATTCAAATTTATTTTCTGCGGCGGCGATACGGCATTTGACCCGAAATTCACTCCCAGCGGCGGAGTTGACCGTGCATCCCTCGGCGACGGAGGAATTGTAAGAATCGCAGATAAAGACGGTCAAGATTTAATTAATCCGTGGGACTATAACGACTGGTACAATTTCCCGACGGGTGAAAATAAGCATTTAATTTCCTCATGGGAAGCGGTCGGAAAGGTCTTTTCTTTTGAAAAAGAGCTAAAGGCGGGCGAAACCGTAACAGTTACGGACTGCGCAAAGGATAACCCCAATTATGACGATCTTTACTTCTTCTCTTTGATAGAACGTTATGCTACCAATAAAGAAGCAAGCGGCGGCAACATTATCAATACCGACGAGAACGGCAATGCAATAGTTGATCTGCCTGATGTGTCCGACGGCAACGAGGAAAACAGCAGTGAGGGCGAAACCTCTTCGGGCGATGACAGTAACGGCGGCACCGATAATTCAAGCGGTTCGGGAAATGACAACCAAAATGACGAAAAAGCCGATGCAAAGTTTGTCAGCAAAGCGGATAATACCCAGACAATAATAGCTGTGATTCTTCTTGCGGCAGACCTTTTAATGGCGATTGTCATAGGCGCGGCGCTATATATTATTATTAAAAAAAGCCGCAAAATTTAAAAATCTCCTGTCTTGACGACAGTGATTTATAATCTTTGATTTATGAAAGGAATGTATAATATGTCAAACTTAAAACGCTACCTTAACAAAGCTTTAGCTGCTCTTCTCGCGACCTCGTTAATACTTACTGCTCTTACTGCAAACGCTGAGGTTGTTGCGCCTGTCAATCGGTATAACGGGCTTTATCAGTCCGTTCAGGGTCCTGATAATTTCTATTTCATTTATGTTCCGGCAACCTATGACGCCAATACTAAAGCTGTAACCTATGATTTTGCGGCAAAAGAAAAATGCGAGTATGTGCAATGGCAAGAAGGCCGTTACGGTTGGACCAAGCCGGGTATAACCGATTATGCCGAAATGCCTTTCGTATATGACGATTGGGTATATCTTCACAGAACTTCTACCCAGTATGCCTTCGGTATGGAATTTGTAGCTGACCGCGACGGTTACTATAATATCGAAGCTATGGTTTTCGGCGGAGATACCGCAATGACATTACCTGAACAGCCGAAAGACTGGGGCGACGGTTTTTATGCCGAGCTTATAATCAATAACGAAAGGGTCGGGACTATAAATACCGATAATGTACATAAGGCGCTTGCGGGCGACTATTGGAAGTGGGATGCTACAGACCTTACATTAAAGCAAAGTGGTTTTAACCTTTCAAGCTCGGTATATCTTAAGGCAGGCTCTACCGTTACTTTGTATATGCACGCCAAAACAAATATTTATTACGATTCGGCATGCCCCAGAATGATGATCACCCGTTACGAAGATAAACCGTCTGCCGAAACATATTCACAGGGTTATTCCTCAAGCTATGATAATACCTGCTTTAAGCCGGTATACGCCGATTACGACTATACCGACAATACGGTTGATATGTCCGGCATGGGATATATGGTGTATTCGGAGGAAATGGCGAGTTGGACCGTCCCCAACAGTGATATAAAACATATATATAACGGAGACGGTTGCTTTATAAATGACGATAACACCAAAGCTATGGGCTTTGAATTTACCGCTCCGAAAAAAGGGGTTTACGATTTCACAGCTCTTGCGGGGGGCGGCGACGGTTATGCCAATCCGAGTGAAACAGATCCTTCGCTCGGCGACGGATACGGTGTACAGGTATTTTCCGAAAACGGAGTTATAGATAAGCTTTCCACCGATAATGTATACGCTCCGCTTGCCAATGAAGAAAAATGCTTCAGCCGCTCCTACGGAAGGGTTGAGCTGGAAGAAAACGAAAAGATTTTTGTTATGTATACCCCTCTTGTAACTGTATGGGGCGACGCTATTTATCCGTTATTCAATGTAAAAAGGCTCGGTGAATTCGGGGACGCGACAGACGACGGTGAAATAAATATTATAGATATTGTCCGTATGAAAAAGTATGCCTGTGATAATTCCACCGAAATAAGCTTTAACGCGGCGGATATAAATAAGGATGCGACAATTGACGCTTCTGATATAGTGGAAGTACGTAAAATGCTGTTAGCGTAATTTGAGGTATTGATTTCTGCTGATATTCTAAATTGAGGTGGATTATGATTAAAAAGAAATTACTATCGAGCTTCAGTATCGGATTGTGCATAACCTTATTGTTCACGTTTTTGTTCGCTACACAGTATAGGGCTGAGGCCGATACAGAAGAAATTGAGATTAAAAGATATAACGGCTGGTATAATGCGTCTCAGGGAGTTAATAACTTTTACTATGTTTATGCACCCGCTGTTTATAATGCCGCTTCTAAAACCGTCACATACGATTTTTCAAAAAAAGGCGACTGTGAATTTGTAGAATGGGCGGCGGGACGCAAAGGTTGGACAATGCCGGGTAAAACCGACTATGCTCAAATGCCTTTTGTTTATGACGACTGGTTTTTCGTTCATAAAACCTCTACCGAGTATGCTTTCGGTATGGAATTCAGGGCCCCGGAAAGCGGTTATTATTATGTAGACGCTATGTTGGCGGGTAAAGACGGTGGTTACACTGCGGCTGACGGCGACGGTTTTATTTCTGACCTTGTTGTAAATAACAAAACGCTCGGCACAATTAATACCGACAACGAAAATAAGCCGATCAAGGGTGATTACTGGTCGCCTGTTATGGATATGAACCTAAAAAATTCCTCATTCAACCTTTCGAGATATGTTTATCTGAACAGCGGCGATACTGCTACGCTTTATATTCATGCAAAAACCAATATTGCCTTTGATAACGCCGCGCCGCGTATGCTGGTTACCTATTACGGAAATCTTGAATATACGCATGAATATGCTCAGATTTACAGCTCGGATTACAGTGATATGGACTTTAAGCCGGTGTTCGGCGAATATAACTATGCGGAAAATAAGGTGACGATTACGGAGAATCGCTATCTCCATTATACCACCGCACCTTTTTATGGACGTGTAGGCTGGCGCTTGCCGGGTCAGGAGGACGGGCTTCCGATTTATTCCAGCTGGGGAGATTTTTTCTATGCTGATAATACAAAGGCGCTGGGCTTTGAATTTACCGCGCCCGAAACAGGAATATATGATGTATCTGTTATAGCCAAAGGCGGCGACGGATACGCAATGCCGAGCGAAAACGATCCGTCTGTCGGTGACGGCTACGGAGTACAGATAATCAAGGACGGCGTTGCTTTAAATATAATGTCTACCGACAGCGTGTACGTTCCGCTTGAAAAGGAAGAAGAGCTTTATAATAATGCCTTCGAGCGTATAGAGCTTTTAAAGGGCGAGCAGATTTTTATAATGTATACAGCCCTTGGGAATACATGGGGAGATTCTATGTATCCGAGCATAAAGATAAATGCCGCCCTGAATGTACCGCCCAATCCGGAGCTCCTTGACCCTGATGACATTTATAATGAATTCAAAATGAATGTCGGCGATACCGTTTGCGTGGGCGCTGATTCAAACAGCAGTAATTTTAACGGTAAAGACGGCGTAGGCGCTCCTATGAAGGGGCAGGGCGAATATAATTTCTATTATGTTTACGGCATTCCCGATGAAAACGGAGTAATAGATATTAATGCTTTAAAACAGGCAAGACCCGTTAACAAGAGTATAAGATCAATGTTTTTGAATCTTGAATATACCGATCTTTGTCCGCGCGTGGAAGATATAAAGAGACTCGGCGGAGGAAATGTTGCCGGCTTCTTCGGATTCACCTATGACGGCGCTCTCGGCTCTTCGGATATGTTTTACCCTGCGGTTCAGTTCAGGGCTCCCGAAGACGGAAAGTATCGGGTGGAGCTTGACCTGTGCGGCGGTAATATGATTAGTCCGACCGGTGAGTTTTACGAAAACACCAACGGTATGCAATGGCGCATTTATGACAACAAGAAAAACGAGATAAAGGTTTTTGATTACTCCGACAGAGCTGCCACTGAAAACGACAGCGCATATACCGGTGACAACTATAAAAAGGTTTTTGAAATGAAAAAAGGCGAATGTATCACGCTGTTGTGCGACAACAATCAGAATTCAAGACATGATATGGCGCGCTTTTCTTTCAAAGCCACGATGCTGGATCCTAATGATGACGGATACGAACGCGGTATAACCCCATCGGGCACTGCCGGCAAAACCGTCACCGTGAAAAATACCGCCTCGGCAGATGCAAAGCAGATTTCATGGGATAAAATTCCGAACGCTACTGCCTACAGAATACAGCTTTATAAGGTTGAAGCCAAGAATGTAACAACCTCTCCGTTTGGAGTGGGGCTGGTCATGGACGACGGCTTTGAAACCGAAAATGATTTTATCACCATATATGACCTTAATGAAGGCGAAGATTATTATTTTCAGGTTATCGCTTTGAATGCTAATCTTGCAACGGCGGCATATTCGGTAAATCCTCTGGCAGAGGGTGTTTATAAAGAAAATGGAACAGCCGGAGAAAACGGTTCCGAGAGCGGAAACGGCGGTACTCCCGACGGAAAACCGCAGATACCGCAAACCGGTGATAAGGGTTGCGCGACTGCACTCGCAGTTTTCACATGCTCGTTATGCTGTGCGGTAATTTTGTTTGGCGTTAAAAAGAGAGCGGTCGGAACAAAATAATCGTTTTGCTTCCGATTTCGGAATTATTATCAGCAATATGATTGGTTAGGAGTTTGATATTATGACAGTCGGAATAGGGGATTTATCTACCGAAAAACGAAATCCCAAAACAATGAATTTAGATCAGCTGTCGGTGCTTGAAAAAGTAAAAATAATGAACGAAGAGGATAAGCTGGTTGCATTGGCGGTAGAAAAGGAACTTGAAAGTATTGCGGCAGTTATTGAGAAATCTTCTGACCTTTTTGGGCGCGGCGGAAGAATAATATATTGCGGTGCCGGTACAAGCGGCAGAATCGGGATTTTGGATGCGGTAGAGGTTTTGCCTACCTTCGGCGTGACACAGGATAGAATCGTTTCGCTTATGGCAGGCGGCACTAAAAATTACGGTGAGGCGGGCGAAGCCGACGAGGATGATGAAGCTCAGGGCGAGGGCGATGTTGAAGCCTTAAAGGTCAATGCGAATGATATTCTTATAGGCGTTGCCGCCAGCGGAAGAACCCCATATGTTATAGGTGCTTTGAAAAAGGCACGCAGTATGGGGGCTTCCACTGCGGCAGTTGCCTGCAACAAAAACAGCGAAATTGCAAAATATGCCGATTATGTTATAGAAATTGACTGCGGACCTGAATTTATAACAGGCTCCACAAGACTCAAGGCGGGAACCGCCCAAAAGCTCGTGCTTAATATGATTTCAACAATTACTATGACCGAAGCCGGAAAGACATACAGCAATCTAATGGTTGATGTAAACGTGTCGAACATTAAGCTTAAAGAACGCTGGAAAAAAATTCTTACAGATGCCACCGGCTGTTCATATGAGGAAGCCGAGCAATTATATAAGGCTTCTAAAGGCGCGGCAAAAGTTGCTATTTTAATGTATATCTTAAAAATAGATTATAGCGCGGCTGTCGAGCTGTTAAAAAATAACGACGGTAAAATCGCAAAAATATTAGCGCATTAGGGCGTCGCTTGTTCAGGGTGTGGTAATATGCAAAACAATGGTATATTTATCGGAATAGACGGCGGCGGAACCAATACCAGATTAGCGGCTGTTAAGGGCGGGACTGTTTTATTTGAAAATAAAGGCGGTTCCTCAAACCTGTGCAGTAATGATATTGCTGTGGTGGAGAACAACTTAAGGGAGTTGTTTGTTGAGGCTCCCGAAAATGTAAGCGCAATATGTATAGGCAGCGCGGGTATTATTACGGATGAGCATAAAAAACAACTTCGGAATATAATTGAGAGAATAACCGGCTGTAAAAATATAATTGTCACAAATGATTCTGTAATTGCATTAGAAGCGGAATTATATGATAAGCCCGGAATATCTGTAACCGCGGGGACGGGCTCTATCTGCTGCGGTAAAAACAATAACGGAGATTATGTAAAAGCCGGAGGCTGGGGGCATATTTTTTCGGATGAGGGGAGCGCTTATTTTATCGCCGCACAGGGACTTAAAAAAGCCTTCTCAGAATATGATAACGGAAAAATTTCTCTTCTTATGAAAGTATTTCTCGATAAATCGGATTGCGGTTCGCCTGAAGCGCTTATAGAAAAAATGTACAGTCATACATTTTATAAAGCGTTTGTGGCAGAATTAGCGGTCGGAGTAAATCAGGCTGCCGTTATGGGAGACTGCAGCGCCGGGGAAATTTTGTCAAACAGCGGAAAGCTTTTAGCCGATTTATGTAAAACCGTGCATCAGCGTTTGCGGCTTAATAACAGCAAATTTACTATTGTATGCAATGGCAGCGTGCTTACCAAAGACCGCTTTGTTCGCGAAGCGTTTGAAGAAAGCTTCGACGAATACAACTGTGAGATAATCAACGGTAAAAGTACCCCTGTTATCGGCGCGGTCAAAATGGCGCAGAATTTCGAATAGGTAAGACAGGGGACGGTTCTATGTCTTCTTGACAAATCGATAGATTTTTGATAAAATATGTTCGGTTATAAATTATGCCCAGACAATCAGGACGAAGAACCTTACCCTGTCATGAAAAGGAAGTCGAAAATGAATATTCAATCAAAAAACGAAGTTCTTGAAATCCTTTCAATGCCGCAAGAGACTTTTGAAAAAGAGATAATACCACAAGCACAAAAAGTTTCAAAAGACGCATTGTCCGAAAATTTACTTGTTACATCAATGATGGGATACAGTAATATATGTAAAAACAATTGTCTTTACTGTGGAATGAGAGCAAAAAATAACAGCATTAATAGATTCAGGATAGATCCTGAAAATGTCATTAATGCTTGTGTAGATGCTAAAAATAATGGCTTTAGACGTACTTTTTTGATTTCGGGTGAGGATCAGAAATACGGTTTTGAAAACATCTTAAAAATCGTCAGTAAACTTAAAGAAGAAAACATTTTTGTAAGTCTTGCTTGCGGAGAATTTGAAAAGAGCCAATTTGATGAGCTTAAAGATGCCGGTGTCGATGAATATGTACTAAAATTCGAAATGTCAAATCCGCAGAGCTTTAATTATCTAAATCCGTCAACAAACTTTGAAAAACGAATGGAATCGATTGAATACATAAAGAGTATAGGTATGAGATTGGCGTCCGGCAACATAGTTGATTGGCCGGGTCAGTCGGCAGATGAGCTTGCAGACGATATCCTTTTGATGAAAAAGCTTGATATCAGTTGGGCACCTATTATACCGTATTTACCTGCGTTAAATACACCCCTTGCCGAAAAGAAAAAGCGGGGAGACCTTTTGACATTATACAAAGAAATCGCAATTCTAAGACTTATGATGCCGAGGGTAAATATTACTGCACAGCAACCGGGTGTTGATATGACAAAGGGACTTTCCGATTCAGAAGGAAACATTGCAGCAATTAATGCCGGAGCAAATGTATTGTTTTTTGATTTGCTTTCTGATGCCGACGCTAAGAGCTTTAGAGTAATAGATGACAGAAATATTACAGGTCCTGCGCATATCTTCAATATCGCCAACGCAACAGGAAGAAAACTGATTTTAGAATAGGAGAACCCTGCTGTAAATTTATCAGCCTGTTGCGGATGAAAGTTAAATTCATCTTTTAGATATTCACCAAAACACCAACGACCTGTGTATTGTTGGGCATCACATCCTGCCGGTGCTGACCGATATGTTTGCAGATATAGAAGAAGCATTTGCCCGAATGCTTTGCAAAAAACTCTTGCAGACTGCATTGCGGCAATTCGAGCAGAAATCAACAGTGCTGAGCGGTCTTGCTAAAAGGATTGATTCAATGAGGAGTTCACCATTCGTTACAGACATTTCAGGCGATGAATTAAATCAAATGGGCATCACTTCCTTCGGATATATCAAAACCTCGGAGATTGTATTTTCCGAGGAAGTTCGACATATATGCGAAGGGAATCAATGCCGGAATTACGGAAAAACGTGGGCGTGTCCGCCGGCGGTCGGCACATTTGAGGAGTGCCGAAGTAAGAGGACAGGGGACGGTTCTCCGAAGAGGACAGGGGACGGTTCTCCGTCCTGACTGTCTGGGCATAATTTATTACCGAACATATTTTATCAAAAATCTATCGATTTGTCAAGAAGACGGAGAACCGTCCCCTGTCCAGTCCAGACGACCCTGTCCCGACTGTCCCCTGTGTCATCCTGTGTCATCCTGTGTCATCAAAACTGATCCGGCAAAATATTTATAGCCTCAGACTCCGAGTTTGCCATTCTCCAACCGTCTTCCGTTTTGCACATAGCATATACAGCTTTTTCGGGCGAAATATCAGAAAGGATATACACATCAACCGAAACAATTATCATATCATTATATTGCTCAATAATTTTCATGGTGTCCATATCGTATCTTACTGCGCGCCCGTGCGCCGGATCGGTGAAATACAGCTTTCCATCCTTTTCAATATATCTTGGAATGTCGCTGTCGGGATCAAGCTCATAGGAAAACAGTCTTTCTGCTGCTTGCTTTGTATAAGCGGAATAAGCGTATTCCCAAACATCGTTTAAGGTTTTAAAGGAGTCCACCGGCACCTCAAAATAATGGTAGTTATGATAATACAGCGCCGGAGTTCCGGTGGGGAAATTAGGAGCGTTCCCTATCTTTTCGTAAACCTCTATCGACAAATTAAGCAAAGGTTCGAAAATACTCTTAACCTCTTTAAGCGAAAGCGGATTTTTAGCGGGAGTTTGTCCCGAAGTATCAATGATGGGTGGGTTTTCGGTTATTGGTGTTGTGACTTGTGATTTGTCAAAGGAACTTGAAAGCGATGAATTGTTTTTTTGAGCGGATTTTTCGCAACCTGTGAATAAAGAAATAATAAATGCAATTGAAAGAATAACAGCAATTTTTTTCACAAATATTTCTCCTCTCTCAATAATGATTTCAATAATATTATATTATGGTTTGCAGAAATATACAAGTGACAGAATGGTAACAGATGTCACTAAAAATTACATAAGTGTTACATACACGAGGAAGAGGACAGGGGACGGAGAACCGTCCCCTGTCCATTGAAAATCTATCGATTTGTCAAGAAGACGGAGAACCGTCCCCTGTCTCGTCCCGGAGAACCGTCCCCTGTCTCGTCCCCTGTCTCGTCAGATTACCGATCGGTGAAAGGTTCGGGTTTGTTGTTGTATGACTTTCCTGAGAGCGAGACGGACATATTCAAAATGCAATTTACAGCCATATCGGTAAATAAAGTATATTTTTTTGCATAAAAACAGGAAAATGGCATATGATTAGAACGGAGAGTGATAAAAATGATGATGTTTATTTTGGGAATATTATGCGGCTGTGCGATCGGAACGGTCTTTACAGCGCTTGCTAACGCGGCAAGCCGCAGAGACGCCGTTAGTCAAAAGCCTGCAAATAAATCCGAAAACGGGGAGCAGGGAGCGTTAAATGCCGAGTAGATTAAAAAAAGTATGGAATATTATCACAACTGCTTTGGTTGCGGCGATTGCGGCTCTTGTGCTTTTGCTCATTGGCGTAAGAGCGGTCGGCATAAAGCCGTATGCCGTTCTTTCGGGGAGTATGGAGCCCGAATATCCCGTGGGCTCGCTTCTTTATGTTAAGAGGGTTGATACTTCCGAGCTTAAGGCGGGGGACGACATCACCTTTATGCTTGACGAAGACACGGTCGCAACCCACAGAATTATTGAAGTTATACCCGACGAAGGCGGCGCGGGCGCCGTCCGATTCAGAACAAAGGGCATTGCAAACGAGTATGCGGACGGGGGCTCGGTGCATTGTAAAAATGTTATCGGCAAGCCTGTTTTCGATATTCCGTATCTCGGATATGCTTCTTCATTTATAAAAGAACCGCCCGGTCTTTATATTGCAATTACCGGGGGAGTTATCATTTTACTTCTGGCTTTTTTGCCCGATTTATTTAAGGACAACCCTAAAAGAGCCGAAAGCATCGGGGAAATCCCCCAAAATTAATTCGGGGTAACGCCTGTAAAGGCTGCCTATAAATATTTTTTTAGAAAGGAGGCAAGGGCTATGAAAAAGAAAACTGCTGCTGCGGTTGCTGTATTTGCTCTTGTGTTATGTTTTGCTGCGGGAGGGACTTTAGCCTGGCTTACCGCTAAGACCGCGACTGTCACCAATACCTTTACCAAAGGCGACGTCGCAATCAGCCTGACAGAGACCTGGAACACCGATACGAACTTTGACAGTCAGCCCGACGCATGGCAGGCGCAAATGATTCCCGGCAATGAATACGGCAAGGATCCTAAGGTCGAGGTGCTGGGGGATACGAATGTGGACTGCTGGCTGTTCGTAAAATTCGAGGAGTTAAACGACGCGGCGTTATACCTTGATTATACATCAAAGCTTACCGCGGCTGACGGCTGGACCCAGGGCGACGGCAGTGAGATTCCCTTGAACGTCTGGTACCGTGAGGTTAAGGCGGCCGATTCCGTAAAGGAATGGTATTTGCTTGACGGCAACAAGGTTTCTGTAAAGTCAGAGTCCGTCACAAAAGAGAATATGGATGTCGCGTCGCGGGCAAGGCTTGTTTACACCGCTTATGCCGCGCAGAAGGATAATCTCACCGCCAAAGAGGCGTGGGCGTTGTTTTAAGGTGAATAAGGGCTGAAAATTATACGAAGGGATTACGGAACTATGAAAAAGAAAATAATATCATTATGCTTGGCTGCCGCTCTTGCTGTTACGGCGTTAGGCGGCGCTTCTCTCGCTTACTTTACCGATAAGGACGCAAAAACCAATACCTTTACACTCGGAAGGGTTGACATTGAGCT
>JBJEOD010000129.1:0-2672 GCA_051880535.1 Acutalibacteraceae bacterium
CTCCAATATCTCGGAAAGTCCCTCGGCAATCTTATTTTTAACCTTTTCAGCTTCGTCCCCGTCAAGCTTTTTTATTCCGTTCGGGGTTATATAAACCGTCCACGCGGGGGAGCTGGTCGCCAAAATCTGCATATTGCGGTCGTAAATATCGCCGCGCGGCGCGGTCACAAGACTGTCGTACAGCTGTTGCTCGGACGCATCGTTCTGGTATTCCTCACCCTTTATTATCATAATGTTGACAAGGCTCACTCCCGACACAATCGAAAGGGCGAGTATAAGCGCGGTCATAACGACAACCGACCTTGTTACCATCATTTTGCTCGGTTTAAAAGACACTGCGGCAGCTTCCTTTCATTAAGTGCTTAAAGACCATCGCCTTCCGCGGCGATAAAACCCTATCAATCCGAATACGAGAGTCGGTAATGCAACTCTCGTATCCTGTTTTCCGCTGCGGAGAAATTCCCCGCCACACAGATAATTATATTATTAACGCCCGTCCCGTTATTACTCTGCGGTTACCGTCCTTCCGTCGGCGGTTACCGCCTTGTCCTTATCATTAACCCTGATGTATTTTACATTGCTTTTTTCCATCTTCCTCATTCCGAGCTGTGTTGCCTCAAGCTCTAAATTTGAATAAGAAATTCTGCTTTGAAGCTCAACCTCAAGGCTTGTTTTTTCACTGTCAAGCTCGGTTATGGCCGACTTCACCGCGTTAATTTCGGAATTGACCTCGTTAATCTTTATTCTCAGTGCTATATTTCCGCAAAGCCCCGCAAGAATAAAAACAGCCGTCATTATTAAGAGCGCAGGCGAGGTAAGGCTTCTTGCCGCCGCGCGGGTGCGCTTTTTAGAGCGCTCGGCGTTTTTAGGCATTACAACAATATTGTCCCGCGTCTTTTGGGTTTCGGCGGTTTTGGGCATAAACATTTCAAAATCGTATGCTAAGCTGTCGTTGTAATACTTCATGTTATTCATAACCGTTCTCCTTTATCAGTTTTTTATTATCGCCCGCAGCTTCGCACTTCGGCTTCTCGGGTTTTCATTCAATTCATTTTCGCTCGGCTCGACAGGCTTTTTAAAGGAAAGCCGCCCCGCGGGCGTTCTTCCGCAAACGCAAACGGGAAAATCGGGCGGGCAGATACAGCCCGTTGTGTATTCCTTAAATTTTTGCTTTACAATCCTGTCCTCAAGCGAATGGAAGGTAATCACTGCCAGCACCCCGTCCTTTTTAAGCAGACCGAAGGCGCTGTCGAGCGCACCGCCTAAAATATCAAGCTCGCCGTTAACGGCAATTCTTATCGCCTGAAAGCATTTGCGCGCGGGGTGACCGTCCCTTCTTGCCGCGGCGGGAACCGAGGCGGCTATTATATCCGCAAGTCTTAGGGTTGTAAGAATAGGCTCCCTTTCGCGCTCGGATACTATTCGGTTGGCTATTTTATAAGCAAATTTTTCTTCGCCGTAATTCTTTAAAATATCGGTAAGCTCTTGGACGGAATAAGTATTGACAATATCCGCCGCCGATAATCCGCTTTTGCTCATTCTCATATCGAGCGGAGCGTCCGCGCGGTAGGAAAAGCCGCGTTCGGCGCTGTCAAGCTGATAGGAGGAAACGCCGAGGTCGAGCAGTACGCCGTCCACGCCGTCTATCCCCTCGCCCGCAAGGACAGCCGCCATATCGCAGAAATTGCTCTCGATTACCTTTGCGGGATACCCGCTAAGCCTTTCGCGCGCGATCTTCACCGCGTCAGGGTCGCGGTCAAGGGCGTACAAAAATCCGTTTTTCAGTCTTTTCGCTATTTCCGACGAGTGTCCCGCACCGCCGGCAGTGCCGTCGACATAAATTCCGTCAGGCTTAATATCCAGCGCCGATATTGCTTCATTAAGCAGTACCGACTTATGTTTAAATTCCATTAAAAGTTAAGCTCTTCCATAATATCGGCAATGGATTCGGGCGTATACTTCGCGTTCTCCTCGTTCCAAAGCTCGGTATTCCAGATTTCAAGATTGGTGTCCATTCCAATAATGTGGGCTTCCCCGTCAAGAAGGGCGTATTCTCGCAAAACGGGCGGAATCAGTATTCTCCCCTGCGAATCGAAATCCACATTAAACGCGCCGTCGTACAAAAAACGCTTGACCGCGCTCGATTTGGTGCTGGGCAGAGTGCCGATTTTTTCAACCAGCTTGTCCCATTGCTCGGCGGAGTACACACAAAGACAGCGCTTGCCGTAAATGCCGCGGCAAATCATAAAGCCTGTCCCCAGCTCCTCACGAAGCTTAGCGGGAATGAAAACCCTGCCCTTTTTATCAATATTGTGCTGATAACCGCCAAAAAGCATGATTTTCACTCCTTTCTCTGCCACTTTAATACACTTTTATGGTTTTTAACTCCACTTTACACCACTATGATTGTATTATAAGCCGTTTAAGCGCAAAAATCAAGAGCTTTTTTTCAAGTTTACATAATTTTTTTGAATTATTTTTTTGCCGAACGACATATTGTGCTCTTTTATAGCCCAAAGCACAAGAAAATTTTAAAATCCGCAAAAAAGACTTGATTTTATTCGCGGAGTATAGTATAATATCAAGGTCAGTTGTTCGCCGGTGTGATGGAATTGGCAGACGTAGTGGACTCAAAATCCACCGGTAGCGATACCGTGCCGGTTCGAGTCCGG
>JBJEOD010000130.1:0-2664 GCA_051880535.1 Acutalibacteraceae bacterium
AAATACGCTGTTGAAATAACCTTTTTTATTAATTGCGTGTTTACAAAGACTATCCTTAAATATAGGAATAAGCTTTTTATATTCCTCTGCTTTTTCGGTATCGCGGTATAATTTTTCGCAAAGCTCCGCCATATAGCCAAGGCCTAAAATCACCTGACAGGTGAGCATAACCGATTCTCCTCTGCCCTCAAGTCCTGCAAGGTTAACCGGGTCAAGCCAATCTCCGCCGCGGATTTTGCAAAGTCCGTGTTCGCCGATATTCTCGGAAGCAATATAATATTCCGTTGTCTTTATGATATGCTCCCATACCGTCGACTCCTCATCACTGTCAAGCCAAGGCAGCTTTTCGTCAATTATCTCTGTATCGCCCGAATAGGCGATATACTTATAGAAAAGCTCAAGCACCCACGCACCGCCGTCTGCATAGGGTCTTAAATCGTGCTTGCCCTTTCTGCCCGCCGCGGAATACTGCCTCGGGAACCAACCGTCGGTTCTCTGGCATGTAAGCAGTGTGAGCAAAACCTCCCTACAGCTCTTTAAATCGGTGTAAACAAGGGCGGTGTAGTCGTTTGCGCTGTCGCGCGTGCCCCGCATTCCGCTGGGCCAACCGCGGTCGAGAGAAGCTACCCAGCTCATCTGAACGGGAACCCAGTAATTCATATAGTAATTAAAGAGCTCATCAGGGGTTTTTACGGTATTCATAGCGCAAAGCCCGTCATAATACCTCTTAACCTCGGCAATTCTATCGGCATAAACCACTTCATCAAACCAGGTGAGAGCCTTAAGCGCTCCTTCCTTATCCGCCATAGAGGCGTCCGCTTGATTAGAGGGCATTGAAAGGGTTTGGGTAAGCGTCTTTTCCTCACCGGCCTCAAGATGCCAGGAATATTCCATAGCATAAACAGGGGGATAAGCGTAAATTTGTACGTCATCGCAGTATTCGCCGTAGCCGTTTTCACGCTTTGCGGGTCTTTCAAGAGTGCCCGCTACCGCGTATTCGGGACAGTAAACAGAGCCGTCGCCGATATACTTTTCAAGGCTTAATTCAACATTATCAAGGCCTTCAAGGTCTGTAAGCATAACCATTGTGCGGCGCTTAGATTTATCGCCCGCAGGGTTAAGGAGCTGTGTCCAGAAAATACCCTTGTTATGCTCGTTGCCGAAGCCCGTCCTTAAATACCACTCATTTTTATCCCACGGGGCTAACTGCGCCTCGTTGCAGTAGGGTATCATAAAGGGCTTAAGCTTTAAATCGGCCGCAGCCTCACTTAAATTCTTAACCGAAAGCTTCATAACTATATCCTTGCCGTGAAGCGGAATAGCAAGCTCGGTTTTAACCCTAAGTCCCATATAATCGAATTCATAAACCGCCTTTTCGGGTAAAAAGATTACGGATAAATTTTCAGGCTCCGCCTTGCTGTTGCGACCGTCTATCTGGGGGCGGAAATAGTTGTTAAAGGGTTCCTCATTATCCTTTTTAATCCAGGTGAGCCAATTCGAGAATTTCTGACCGCTCTCGCGCTTGAACAGCATTACGTCTGCAGGCGGGTCGGCCTGAGCGTAAACAGGGCCGAACTGGTCGACCTTCATCAGAATGTCACGGTTCTGATATATGTATTCCCAAGATGCCGGAAGGTTTAATGATTTAATTTTAAAGCCGGCAGTATCTGCGACAAACTCGCCTAATACCCTGCCGTTTTTATCTTTTATCGGTTCCATATAATTGCCCTTTCGGTTTTATTTTAAAGGAGTGTTAATAATCTCGTTTGCAATTTCAAGCATTCTGCTTTCGAGATTAGTCCAACGGCTTTCGTTTCTCTCGTCTAAAAGCCAGTCAAGGCTTTCTCCCTTATTTTCAAAGGAATGCCAATTGTAGCAGGTAAGTCCGCCGGGATGCTCCTGCTCCATTAAAAGCTTATAGCACATATTAAGATGGTTGAGCGCATGCTCCTGACCGAAGCGGTTAAATATAGACCAGGTACAGGGTACAAGCCAGATATGAACATCATCTCTGCCAATACGGCGTTTAAGCTCGCTTAATACCTTGGCGTGCTCATCATAATCAGCGGTTCCGTACAAATCAAAGCCTACGTCTGTAAAGAAACGACAGCTTTCCGACGTAATAATATGGCCTTCCTTTCCATACTCGGGATCATTTGAGCTGGGATGAGAGCCTTCAATAATCTCATAATACGAGAATATTGCAAGCTGTCTCTTACCGTATTTTGCAAATTCCGCACTAACCTTCTCTACCAACTCATTAGTGCTCTGAAGCATAGGTTCATCATATTCAAAGCCGATAATAGCGTCCCATATTCCTTCTTTCTTAAACATTTGAACATAGTCGGCTATTTTTTGACGGTAATCGTCATCTAATCCGTAAATAATCTTACCGTCAACATTTTTGGAATACAGGCCTATATGTGCATACGCCCAGAATTTTCCGCCTGCGGCGGCAATTTTTCTCATTCTGTCGAAATCATCGGCAGGCAGCTGAAAATGATTCATAAAGCCCATATCGGTGTATTTATCGAGCATATCCACCTTATTTCTCGGATTCCACGCAAAGTGATAAATTTCAAAACCCATAGCCTTGTCTGCCGGAATATTGCTGTTAATTTTCATTGTTTTTATCTCCTTAAAATTCAATTGAATACAGTTCTA
>JBJEOD010000131.1:0-2655 GCA_051880535.1 Acutalibacteraceae bacterium
TTAAAACATTAAGCCCCGTTCCCGCGATTATTTTAAAGCCTTCTTCCTTTGCGATTTGCACCGCCGAAAGATTACCGCAAACCGCAGCAGTAAAGCCCTTTTCCTTGAAACTGCGGAGCCTTTTTCTTATTAAAGCCTCGCTTACTATTCCGCGCGGAATATCGGCTATAAGCTCTACACCGTCAATATTTATATCAAATTCCTTTTCAAGCGGAAAAATAACCGCGCTTATACCGCTTAAATTTTTCGGTATCTGCGATATGTCCTCAAACCGCGCGTATATTTTCGGTTCGGCGGTTCTTTTTTCTTTGCGCTCGGTCGGGGTGTAAATAACCCCGCTTTGTGCGTGCCGCACCTCACCGCGCTTCTCATCTAACAGCTCCGCCGCCTCTCGGCGTATGGAGTTAATCTGAGCCGCGCTTACATAAAGCCCCTCGCCGCATTCTACCGCGATTTCCTTTAATAAATATGGCGTAGAGCCGAATTTATCAAGCCCCGCCCTTAGGCTCTCGGGCGTTATCGGTCGGTTTTGAGCCGTTTTGGGAATATCACCCTTTACCGTCACCCTGTTTTCGCCGTCACCAAGGGTAAGCATGACGGGCATATCTTTTGTAACCGTTATTTCCGCATTAATTTTAACCGTTCTGCGCTCGGCGCGGTAAAGCTCGTGAATTTTTGGAAAAGCCTTATCAGCGGAAGTAACATCTTCCTTTGTCCTTATGCCGAACATATCACGACCCAGTCTGTTTACATAATACCCATCAGTAAAGCCCGAGCGGGAAAACACATTTTTAAGGGTATTTTCAAGTTCAGTCGGCACAGAGCCGCTGTCTAATGCTTCCCGGCAGGCGGCGGTTGCGGCGGCAACATATTCGGGTCGCTTCATACGTCCCTCAATTTTAAAGGAGGTAACCCCCATATCGCACAACTCTTTTATGTGCGGCAACAGCGAAAGGTCCTTAAGGCTTAAATCGTAGCCCGTGCCGCCTTTAACGGCAAATGGCAGTCGGCAGGGTCCCGCGCAAAGTCCCCTGTTACCGCTGCGCGAGCCTAAAAACGCGGACAGCAGGCATTGTCCCGAAACCGACATACAAAGTGCTCCGTGAACAAAGACCTCGACCTCAATATTAAGCTCTTTTGCCCTTTTGCAAAGCTCCCTTAGCTCCTCGCGGGACATTTCTCTTGCCGCCACCACGCGGGTAAAGCCAGCATTTTTAAGTATTGTGAGCGCGGCGGGGGTATGCACCGTCATCTGGGTTGAGGCGTGAAGATTAAGCGCGGGGATAGATTTATGAAGTACAGCCGCCAGCCCCAAATCGGCAATAATAATCCCGTCAACGCCGTAATTATACGCCCTGCGGGCTAAATCCACCGCCGAGGACAGCTCGCCGTCCTTTATCTGAATATTTAGGGTAAGGTAGACCTTAACGCCCCTTATATGGCAGTATTTTACCGCTTCTTTAAGGGCGTTATCGTCAAAATTTTCGGCGTTGCGCCTTGCGGAAAACTCCTTTGCGCCTAAGTACACCGCGTTCGCACCCGCGCGGCAGGCGGCTACAAGCATCTCCCCGTTTCCCACGGGGGACAAAACCTCAAATCGGCTCATTTATCGCCGAGCCTCATCTGACGTTCAGGCTTGTGCTGTTCGGGAATATTTTTCGGCTCGTATTTCGGCTTTTGATACTGCTGTCTTTGCAGCTGTTCCTTTATCGCCTTAAGCTCCCGCTTTGCCTTTTTCGCCTCGTCCGCGCACTCCAGCGCCGCGATAATCGCCGCCATTGTAGTGGAAGCGGTGGGGCTTTGCTTGGTAATGCGGCGTAGTCTCTGCTCCAATTCGTCCCCTAACTCCTTTAAGTACTCGGCGCTCTCGTCGCTCTTAACGGTATAATTTATTCCTCCGACATTGATTTTAATTTGATTTGCCATTATACTTCCTCCCTTATATAATATATAATAAACCATTTCGGCGCAAATTAAAAGTATTTTTTCAAACTCTCTTTACTTTAAAGTATTAAATTGTTATAATAGTAAGTAAATTGGAGGAATGTAAAATGAAATATCTTGTTTTATTATGTGACGGAATGGCGGATACACCTAATGCCGCTCTCGACGGAAAAACACCTATGGAATGTGCAAGCAAGCCGCTTATGGATAAGCTGGCGGCAGTTTCGGAGACGGGTATATGCCGCACAGTGGCAAAAGGACTGAAACCGGGCAGTGATGTTGCCAATCTTTCGGTTATGGGCTACGACCCGAAGGTCTGCTACACAGGGCGTTCCCCGCTTGAAGCCGCGTCAATCGGGGTTGATTTAAAGCCCACCGACGTAGCGCTCCGCTGTAACATAGTAACCCTTTCGGACGAGGAAAATTATGAGGACAAAACAATGGTCGATTACTGCTCGGGCGATATTTCCACCGAGGAGGCACACCAAATAATAGCAACGGTCGAAAAGGAATTAGGAAACGAAATTTATAAATTCTACGGCGGCGTAAGCTACCGCCATTGCCTTGTTGTAGATAACGGCACAACAGACCTCGGCACAATGACCCCTCCCCACGATATAAGCGGCAGGGTTATAGGCGAGTATTTAAGCAAGTCCGAAAATGCCGCTCCCCTAATCGACCTTATGAAGAAAAGCTACAATATATTAAAGA
>JBJEOD010000132.1:0-13171 GCA_051880535.1 Acutalibacteraceae bacterium
GGCGGCGAATACAGGGGAGAGGACGCGCAAAAATTCACCTGCGTTTACAGCGGAAACGAGCGCGAAATTTCGGTTAAGCCTACCGCAAAGTTGGCGGTAGGCACATTGCAGACCTATCTTGACGGGTATTTAAAGCAAAACAAGACTGCATCAATTGATTACATACACGGCGAAGCCTCTGTAAGGGAGCTTGCAAAAGCGGAAAACACCCTCGGATTTATTTTCGACGGTATGCGCAAGGACGAGCTTTTTGAGGCGGTAAGGCAAAACGGCTCCCTTCCGCGCAAGACCTTTTCAATGGGCTGTGCGGACGATAAGCGGTTTTATCTTGAGGGTAGAAAATTTTAAAGTCTGACAGCTTGAAACTTTTTCCTTGATAATATTCCCGCAAGGGTATATAATTATTATTCAGAATGAATTATTTTATAAAGGACGGTAGCAATGAAGCTTGGTATGGTGGGACTCCCGAATGTCGGGAAATCAACCCTTTTTAACGCAATAACAAACGCAGGCGCGCAGTCGGCGAATTATCCGTTTTGCACGATTGAGCCGAATGTGGGAATGGTGAGCGTTCCCGATGAGAGGCTTGAAAAATTAGCGGAAATTTATCAGCCCGATAAATTCACCCCTGCGGTGATTGAATTTGTGGATATAGCGGGTCTTGTAAAGGGCGCGTCCAAGGGCGAGGGACTGGGCAACAAGTTCCTTTCAAATATACGCGAGGTGGACGCGATAGTTCACGTTGTGCGTTGCTTTGAAAGCGACGATATTATTCACGTTGAGGGCTCGGTTGATCCTGTAAGGGATATTGAGACAATTAACCTTGAGCTTATTTTCTCGGATATGGAAACCGTACAGCGCCGCCTTGACCGTACCCAGAAGGCGCTTAAAGGTGACAAAAAGCTTCAGGGCGAGGTTGACTTTTTAAAGCGGCTGTCGGCGCACCTTGAACAGGGACTGCCCGCGCGCTCGGTGGAGATAAACGACGAGACCGAGCAGGCAGTGCTTGACGACACTCCGCTTTTGTCGGCAAAGCCGGTTATTTACGCCTGCAATATGAGCGAGGACGATTTTACAAACGGCATTGAAGCAAACAAAAATTACAATGCTGTAAAGGCTATCGCCGAAAAAGAAAAGGCGGAAATCCTGCCTATCTGCGCCGCGCTGGAGGCGGAGATTTCGGGGCTTTCGGAAGAAGAAAAGGAGATGTTCCTTGAAGAATTAGGGCTTGAGCGTTCGGGGCTCGACCGTATGATTCAGAAATGCTATCACCTTTTGGGGCTTATTTCCTACCTTACCGCGGGCAAGCCGGAGGTACGCGCCTGGACGATTAAGGCAGGCACAAAGGCTCCTCAGGCGGCGGGTAAAATCCATTCCGATTTTGAACGCGGCTTTATCCGTGCCGAGGTAATAGGCTTTGACGAATTTATAAACGAGTGCGGCGGCAATATGGTTACAGCAAAGGAAAAGGGACTTGTAAGAAGCGAGGGCAAGGATTACGTTATGAAGGACGGGGACATTGTACTCTTCCGCTTTAATGTTTAAAAATCTTTTATACATTTTTAATTTTTAGTGTGTATAATAATACTATCAATAATTATGGAAGTGACGCCTTTTGGGAGGATTATATTACTACGGCTTTGATTCGCTGTATCTTTACCTTGTAGTTCCCGCTATTATAATTGCGGTATGGTCGCAGATAAAGGTAAAAACCACCTTTTCAAAATATTCCGCCTACCGCACCGATATAAGCGGAGCCGACGCGGCGCGCAGAGTGCTTGAATTAAACGGCGTTTACGGCGTTAAAATCGAGCGGGTTTCGGGCAAGCTTACCGACCATTACGACCCCCGCACTAATACTATACGGCTTTCGGAGACGGTTTTCGGTTCCTACAGCATTTCGGCGGTGGGCGTCGCCGCGCACGAGGCGGGTCACGCCGTGCAGTACGCAAAGGGCTATTTTCCTATTAAGCTTCGCGCTTTTATACTGCCCGTATGCAATTTAGGCTCACAGCTTTCCCTGCCGCTCTTAATTATCGGTCTTATTTTTAATTTTTATTTTCTGGTAAAGCTGGGTGTAATTTTCTTCTGCGGCGCGCTTATTTTTCAGCTTATAACCCTGCCTGTTGAATTTAACGCCTCCCGCCGCGCGGTAAATGCGTTAAAGGACGGCGCGGTTCTGCTTACGGATGATGATATTAAGCATGCAAGGCGGGTGCTTTCCGCCGCGGCAATGACCTATGTCGCCGCCGCGCTTGTCTCATTAGCACAGCTTATCCGCCTTATTGCTATAACAGGAGGAAAAAGGTAAAATTATTTCACAAAAGCAGGAAAAAATCCTGCTTTTTCTATTGTATAGACCTGCGTTTTTTCACCGATAATATTTTAGGGTGATAAAAATGCAGAAGGGAAAAATTAAATTTATGCTTTTTTCAATCGGGGCGGTGGGCTACGGCTTAATCGAAATAATCTGGCGCGGCTATACCCATTGGTCAATGCTGGGCGCGGGCGGAATTTGCTTTATGTTTTTCGGCACCTTAAGCGAAAAGCTTAAAAAGGTCGGACTTTTTGTAAAAAGCCTTATAGGCAGCAGCTTTATAACCGCGATTGAGTTTATTTTCGGCGTTGTGTTTAATATAATATTAAAGAAGAATGTCTGGGATTACAGCAAAATGCCGATGAACATAATCGGTCAGATTTGTATGCCCTACTCCTGCCTTTGGGTACTTTTGAGCCTTATTTGTATTCCTTTTGCGGGAAAAGTGAATAACCGATTGAAAAAACTGAAATAAGTGGTATAATATTATTAAAAGACTTTCAAGGTGGAGTTTATTTTGGATTTCCTGCACAGAACATGGGCTGAGATTGACCTCGACGCCCTTGTACATAATTTTGATATTATAAAAAGAGAAGCCGCAGGGGCTAAGCTTATGGCGGTAGTCAAGGCGGACGCCTACGGTCATTCGGCGCGGATTGTAGCGCCCTTGCTTGAACAGCACGGGGCGGACGCATTTGCAGTATCTAATATAGAGGAGGCTATTACACTTCGCGGCTGCGGTATAACCCGACCGATTTTGATTTTGGGCTACACCCCTGTAAGTATGGCGGCTCAGCTTTATTTGAACGATATTTCGCAATGCGTGTATTCTCCCGAATATGCCCGCGACCTTTCGGACAGAGCCTGCGCGGACGGCGTTAAGGTAAAAATACACATTAAGCTTGATACGGGTATGAGCCGTTTAGGCTTTGACTGCCGCGACGGGGCTTTAAGCGGTGTTGAAGAAGCGATTAACGCCGCAAAGCTTTCGGGCTTTGTGTTTGAGGGGATTTTTACCCATTTTGCGGTTTCCGACCGCACTGATACCGAGGAGGACGGATTTACCGACGCACAGTACCGCCGTTTTGCCGACGCCGCAGAGCGGTTTGAAAGGGCGGGGCTTAAAGCAAAATACCGCCATTGCTGCAACTCTGCCGCCTTTTGCCTTGATAGTGACAAGCATTTTGATTTGTGCCGACCGGGTATTATACTTTACGGGCTTACCCCGTCGAGCGCCCTTACGCTGAAAGAAAATTTTATTCCCGTTATGACCGTGAAATCGGTGGTTTCAATGGTCAAAAAAATTAAAAAGGGCGATACCGTAAGCTACGGCAGAACCTTTACGGCGGACAAGGAAATGAAAATTGCCACCGTCACCGCGGGCTATGCCGATGGCTACCCGAGATTGCTTTCAAACAGGGGCTATGTGCTTATAAACGACAAGAGGGCTGATATAATAGGCAGGGTTTGTATGGATCAGATGTCGGTCGATGTTTCGGATATTAAGGACGTAAAGCAGGGGGACGAGGTTATTCTGTTCGGTAAAGCGCTCCCCGTTGAGGAGCTTGCGGATATGTGCGGCACCATTAATTATGAAATTATATGCGGGATTTCCCCGCGTGTGCCGCGAATTACGGTAAAGGGCGGAGCAAAATGAAGAAATACATTCTTGCCCTCGACGAGGGAACCACAAGCGCACGCGCTATACTTTTCGATAAGAAGGGCAATGTCGTTTCGTCGGCACAGCGTGAATTTACGCAGATTTATCCGAAGCCCGGCTTTGTTGAGCATGACCCGATGGAGATTTTTTCGAGCCAGTTTTCCGCCCTTGCAGAGGCGGTCACCCAGATAGGCGCAAGCCCCTCCGAAATAGCGGCGGTGGGGGTCACAAACCAGCGCGAAACTGTGATAATTTGGGATAAGCAGACGGGCGATCCTGTTTACAACGCGATTGTCTGGCAATGCAGGCGCACCTCCGACTTTTGCGACGAGCTGAAGGCGGAGGGCTTGGAGCCGTATGTCAGAAGCGTTACGGGGCTTTGTATCGACGCGTATTTCAGCGGCACAAAAATTAAATGGATTCTTGATAATGTTTCTGGCGCGCGGGAAAGAGCCGAAAGGGGAGACCTGCTTTTAGGCACGGTGGATACCTGGCTTATCTGGAAGCTGTCGGGCGGCAAAATTCACGTCACCGACCGCACCAACGCCTCAAGAACAATGCTTTATGATATACATAGGCTTTGCTGGGACGATAAATTGCTTCAACGGCTTGATATTCCGCGCTGTATGCTGCCCGAGGTAAAATCAAGCAGTGAAATATACGGCTTTGTGAATATTTTGGGCGAGGAAATCCCCGTTTCGGGAATTGCGGGCGACCAGCAGGCGGCGCTTTTCGGGCAGAAATGCTTTTCGGCGGGCGAGCTTAAAAACACCTACGGCACGGGCTGTTTTCTCTTAATGAACACGGGGGATAAAGCCTTTGAAAGTCAAAACGGGCTTATAACCACGGTTGCCGCCTCTGCGGATAAAAACAAGGTCTGCTATGCGCTGGAGGGGAGCGTGTTTGTCGGCGGTGCGGTAATTCAATGGTTAAGGGACGAAATGGGGCTTATAAAAACCGCCGCCGAAAGCGAGAAGGCGGCGCTTGCGGTTAATGACAGCGCGGGGGTCTACATTGTTCCCGCCTTCGCGGGTCTTGGCGCGCCGTACTGGGATATGTATGCCCGCGGCACAATCTGCGGACTTACAAGAGGCTCGGGCAAAAATCATATCATAAGGGCGGCGCTTGAAGCGATTGCCTATCAGACCAACGATTTAATCACCGCTATGCGGGCGGATACGGGGCTTAAAATAAGCTCCCTTAAAGCCGACGGCGGAGCCGCCGCAAACAGCTTTTTAATGCAGTTTCAGGCGGATATTTCGGGGCTTTCGGTGGTGCGCCCCTTAGGTGTTGAGGCAACCGCGGCGGGAGCGGCTTATCTTGCGGGCTTAGGCGTCGGCTTTTGGAAAAGCACAGACGAGCTCACGGCTCTTGACGGAGGGGAAACCGAATTTGTACCGAAAATGAGCGAGGACGCACGCAAAAAATCGCTTGACGGCTGGAAAAGAGCGGTTACAAGCGCGACGGTATTTGCAAAATAAAGGGGGAGCAATTATGTCCTACGAAATAAAGGCGATAGAGGTGCAAAGCACCGATAATATTCACACCCTTAAGGGAATCATTTATATTACCGACGTCGAAATAAAGGGGATTTTTCACCTTGTTCACGGTATGTGCGAATATATTGAGCGTTACGCCCACGTGTTTGCCGCGCTTGCGGAGCGGGGGTACGTCTGCTGCGGCTATGACAATTTAGGTCACGGCAAGACAGCAAGGGACTTAAACGAATTGGGCTTTATCGCCCACCGCGACGGCTGGAAATATCTTGTAAAGGACGTTAAAGCCTTTGAGGACGCGGTTAAAAAGCTTTATCCCGATAAGCCGCTTTATCTTATGGGACACTCAATGGGCTCCTTTATTGCAAGAATCGCCGCCGAAAACTACGGCGGCGAAATAGAAAAATTTATTATCTGCGGCACGGGCGGACCTAATCCCGCCGCCCCCTTAGGACTGCTTGCAACCGATATTATCGGGCTTATAAGGGGCGAAAGGCACCGTTCTGAGCTTGTCAATAAGCTTGCCTTCGGGGCGTACAACAAGCGCTTTGACGGCGACTCCGATTTTGAATGGATAACAAACGACCGTGATATAATAACCAAATATGAAGCGGATAAATTCTGCAATTTCAGATTTACGGTATCTGCAATGCACGACCTTGTAAAGCTTAATCAGCTTGCAAACCGCCCCGCGTGGTTTAAAAATATGCTTAAAGATTTACCCGTTTTGCTGATTTCGGGCAGCGACGACCCTGTGGGAGCCTACGGCAAGGGCGTGACAAGGGTGTACGAAGGGCTTAAAGCCGAGGGTGTAAAGGACGTAACCCTGAAGCTGTATGACGGCTGCCGCCACGAAATTCACAACGATACCTGCAAGGACGAGGTAATAAAGGATATTTTGGAATTTATTGAGCGATGATTTTAGATGTTAAACAATAGATATTAGACAACGGCGGGGTTTGCCCCGCCGTTTATCTGATTATAAATCAATTATCGTTACGCCCCGCACACAGGCGCTTTATTACGTCTGAAAGCTCATCGGTCAAATCACCCTCGGAAAGCCGCCATTCCCAGTTGCCCGAAGGCACGCCGGGTGTGTTGAAACGGTCGCAGGAATCAAGCTGTAAATAGTCCTGAATGGGTATTATCACCATTCTTGCCTTTGATTTCATCGCAAAGGAAATAAGGCTAAACACCGCCGAACCCGATTTATCCGCAGGGACAAGGTGGGAAAACACAGTCCGCTCCCTTTCACCTGCTTTTTCAAACCAGCCGCGGGTGGTGTCGTTATCGTGGGTGCCTGTGTAGCAAACGCAGTTGCGGTTATAGTTTTTGGGCAGGAAGGGATTCTCAAGGTCGGAATCGAAGGCAAATTGCAGTACCTTCATATTCGGAAAGCCCGTGTCCTCAATCAGCTTTTCAACCTCGGGGGTGTTGCCGCCTAAGTCTTCGGCTATAATCTCGGCGTTTACATAGGGCTTCATCAAATTCCAGAAGGCAAGCCCCACGCCCTTTTCCCAAACCCCGCTTCTGGCGTTTTGAGCACCGTAGGGAATTGTGTAATAATCGGCAAAGGCGCGGAAATGGTCAATTCTTATCACGTCGTAGAGCTTTGCGTTATGGACAAGGCGGCGGCGCCACCATTCGTAATCGGTGGCCTTTTGGTAGTCCCAGTTATAAATCGGGTTGCCCCACAGCTGTCCGTCCGCGGAAAAGCAATCGGGCGGTACTCCCGCCACCAGAACAGGGGTCATATCCCGCCCTAAACGGAAAATATCGGGATTGCTCCAAACGTCCGCGCTTTCAAGCTGAACATAAAAGGGAATATCGCCTATTATTTTTACGCCGTTCTCCGCGGCGTATTTTTTTAGACTTAAATACTGCGAAAAGAAAAAGTACTGGGTGATTTCGTAAAATAGAATCTGCTCGGTATGCGCCTTTTTAAAACGCTCTACCGCCTCGGGCAGACGGTATTTAAGCCCGTCGTCAAGCTCGGTAAAGCTCTTTTTGCGGTAAACCTCTTTTATCGCCATAAAAAGGGCATAGTCATAAAGCCAATATGAATTTTCATTTAAAAACGCTTTAAAATCACGGGATTTCGGGTTGAACCGCTCCGCCGCCTTTTTAATAAGGGGAAGCTTGAACTCCCGCGCGCGCCTGTAGTCGGTGTTTTTGGGAAATTCCGCCTCGGGTATTTCGTCGGGGCTTAAAAGCCCGTCGCTTACAAGCCCGTCAAGGTCGATAAACAGAATTTCACCCGCAAAGGTGCTTAACGAGCTGTAGGGCGAGTTGCCCTTGCCCACAGGACAAAGCGGCAACAGCTGCCAGTAGGTCTGGCGGCTGCTCTTTAAAAAGTCCACAAAGCGGTATGCTTCGCGCCCGAAATCGCCTATTCCGTGGCGTGAGGGAAGGCAGGATATGTGCATAAGCACCCCGCTTTCCTTTTTGTATTTTACGTCGTTACCCTTTAACAGCACCCGCCGCAACCCCTTTTATAATATATTTTTGACTGAAAAGATAAAAAACGACCACGGGAATAATGGACAGCACCAGCATAGCCATCATAGCCCCCATATCCACCGAGCCGTAGCCGCCCTTTAAATACTGCACGGCGACGGGAATCGTTTTATAATCGCTGCCTATTACAAGATAGGGCAGAAGATAATCGTTCCAAATCCACATTGTGTTTAAAATCGCCACGGTTATAGCGGTGGGCTTTAAAATCGGAAAGACTACCCGCCAGTAGGTCTGGAAGGGGGAACAGCCGTCGATAGTGGCGGCCTCCTCAATGCCGAGCGGAACCGTTTTGATAAAGCCCGTGAACATAAAGACCGAAAGCCCCGCGCCGAACCCTAAATATATTAATATTATACCAAGAGGATTGTCAAGATGCAAGACATTTGCGATTTTGGACATTGTAAACATAACCATCTGAAAGGGTACAATCATCGAAAACACCAGCGCGTAATATAAAAGCGAGGTGAATTTGGTTTTAACCCTTACGATATACCAGGCGCACATTGAGGTGAAAATTATTATCGCGGCGACCGAAAAAAGGGTTATAAAGAGCGACCACCCGAACGCGGCGGGAAAGCCGGTGGTTTTAATGCCCTCGGTGTAGTTTGAAAGCCCTACAAAATCGTTTCCGACGGGCAGGGTAAAGGGGCTTGCGTTTATTGAAAACTTCGCCTTAAAGGAGTTTATCACCACCACCGCGACGGGAAAAACAAAGGCGGCGGCGAGTATTATCAGTAAAATATAGCAAATTATATCTACCGCTTTTTTCGGCATCAGCTTTCAACCTCTTTTCTGCGGGTGAGATACAGCTGAACAAGAGCTATCACCGCCACTATAATAAAGAATATTACCGACTTTGCCTGACCTACGCCCTCGTAGCCCGAGCGGGAATAAAAGGTGTTGTAAATATCAAGCGCGACCATCTGGGTGCGGTTTGCGGGCGCGCCCGCCGTAAGGGCTAAGTTCTGGTCAAAGAGCTTAAAGCAGTTGGTAATGGTTAAAAACAGGCATATGGTTATCGACGGCATAACCGAGGGGATTACGATTCTGAAAAGAACGGTGGCGGAGCTTGCGCCGTCCACCCGCGCCGCCTCTAAAATATCGCCCGGAATATTCTGAATACCCGCGATATAAATTATCATCATATAGCCTATCATCTGCCAGTGCATAAGGATAACCAGTCCCCAGAAGCCGTAGGTCGGGTTTGAGGTTATAGAATAGCCGAACCTTAAAAGCACACCGTTTATTATTACCTGCCAGATATAGCCCAGCACAATACCGCCTATCAGGTTCGGCATAAAAAAGACGGTGCGGAAAAGGTTTGTGCCGGGAAGCTCCCTTGTAAAAAGCAGCGCCAAAAGAAAGGCGATTACGTTTATTCCGATTACCGAAATCACCGCGAATTTCACCGTAAACCAAAGCGACTGCAAAAACAGATTATCGTCTGTAAAGGCGCGGATATAGTTTGAAAAGCCGACAAAGGTCGCGTCGGTTACGGTGCGGAACTCGGTGAAGGAGAGCAGCACTCCCATTACAAAGGGTATTACAAAGGCGATTAAAAACGCCGCGAGACAGGGCAGTACGAATATCGGAAACCAGCGCTTTACCGTTTTTTCCATTTACGCGCGTTCACTCTTCCATTTGTCGGTTATACTTTTGCGGACGTCCTCCCACTTTTTGTTGCCCTGAACATAGTCAAGCAGGGAGCTGCCGACCTCCTTTTTAAACGCCTCGCTCGGGAAGCCTGTGAATACCCAGGGGATATTCTTTACCGAATCGTCCTTCATATAGCGGGAAAGCTCCTTTGCAAGCGGGTCATTAGGCAGCTCATTTTCCGCAAAGGTGTTAAAGGGAGTGGTGAAGTTCAGCTTGTTTGTCACATAATCCTTGCCCGTGTCGCTTGAAAAGAGCCATTCAAGAAAAGCCAAGGAGTTTTCCTGCTGCTCTTTTGTCGCGTTTTTGTTGATTGCAAGGTAATTTTCGGTGCCAATGCAGATGCCCTGTCCCTTTTCGCCCTCTATGCCTGTATACATAGGCATCATTTTAATGTCCTGTGCCTTTACGGTGTTGCCCTTAACGCCCGAAATCTGGGACCAGCTCCAGGTGCCGTTCTGCACCATAGCCACCTTCCCGAGCGCAAATTCCGCCATTGAATCGGCAACCGATTTTGAGCCTAAAAGGGTGGGCTTTGTAATGGAGTTGTTGATATAAAGGTCAAAGAGCTTTTCAAAATTTTCGGAATATTTGTATTCAACTTTATCCGCATTGTACATAGCCAGCGACAGGTCGGCATCGGCGTCGTTTTTCTCGAACAGCTCATAGTAAAGCGGAACATTTAAAAGGTGGGACTGCCAGCGCCAGTCCTCGCCGCTTGAAAGCGAGGTAGAGGCGAAAACCCCCTCGATGCCAAGCTTAGAAAGATTTGCGGTCATATCCTCAACAACCGTCTTAAGCTTATCGAAGCTGTCGATTTCGTCGGCGGATTTAAGGTCGCTTTTCTTATCGGGCAGGGCAAAGTATTTTTCCATTATCGCGTTGTTGTAGATAATTCCGTAGCCCTCGATAACGTAGGGAATTGCGTATACTCCGCCGTCGTCTCTTATTGCGAGATTCTTGTCGGCAAGCATACCGTAAAGCTTGCTGTCCTTAAGGTCAAGGCAATAGTCGTCCCACTCGTCATAGCCTACGGGACCGTTGACCTGAAAAATCGTCGGGGCGCTGGATTTTGCAATCTCGGATTTTAAGGTCTGCTCGTAGGTGTTGGCGGCGGCGGTAACAACCTTTACCTTTACGCCCTTTTCTTCCTCGTACTTTTTAGCCAACTCCTCGTAAACGGAGGCGGACTCGGGCTTGAAGTTGAGGAAGTACACCTCGGCGCTTGTTGTTTTCTTTTTGCCGCAGCCCGCCAGTGACAGGCAGGACAAAATACAGATTATTGATAAAAATAAAGAAATCGGTTTTTTCATAGTTTACCTCCTAAAGATTTCTTTTAATAACATTCCGCAAAATATTCAAAAAATTCCGCAGTTTTCAATTTATCGGCTGTTTTTTTATTTTTTAAATGTTCTACCGCGGACAACCCCGTCATAATATTTAGTGTGAGGTGACAGGCTTTGGAAAAAACAGAGAGATTTGAAAGCGCACTTTACGGGGTCGCGCCGAGGATAAGGGCGGCGCTTAAAGCTCTGCCCGTGACCGTAAAGGGAAGCGCGGAGGAAATACGCCTTAGAGCAGGACTGCCCGTAGCGCTTACGGTAAGCGGAGAAACGGTATTTATAAGGGAGAACGGACAAACCTCCTTTATTATTACCCGCGACCTTTTAAGGGCTCAAAAGGCGGATTTGGAGGAAAGCTTTAAGCTGCTTTGCAAAAGCTCGGTTTATGCCCACGAAAGGGAGCTTAAAAACGGCTTTATTATGATGGAAAACGGTCACCGTGCGGGTGTCTGCGGCACCCTTTCGGAGGGCGGCACTATGAGGGATATAACCTCGCTTAACATAAGGATTGCCAGAGAAATTTTCGGCGCGGCTAACGATATTGCAAGGAGTTACACGGGCGGCGGACTGCTTATTGCAGGTCCTCCCGGGAGCGGAAAAACCACGGTGCTCCGCGACCTTGTAAGACAGTTGTCAAGCGGACTTTGCGGCAGGCACTACCGCGTTGCGGTTATAGACAGCCGCGGCGAGATTTCGGGCGGAGTAAACGGCGGGACGGTCAACGACTTAGGGGCGAGCAGCGACGTTTTACTCACCGCCGACAAGGCGGCGGGAATTGAGATGGCAGTAAGGACAATGTTCCCCGATATTGTAGCGTTTGACGAAATAGGCACCGAGCAGGAGTTGATGCGGGTGGGCGAAAGCTTTTGTGCGGGGGTTTCGGTAATAACGACCGCTCATATAGGCTGTGCTGAGGATTTAATGCGCAGACGGGTTACCTCGGCGTTTATTTCAAGCGGAGCGGTGGATAAGGTAGCCCTATTGCCCGAAATGCACGGAGGAACAATTAAGCTTATTTCGGTAAAGGAGCTTTGCCGTGGCGTGGCTGTGTAAGCTTTGCGGCTTGAGTCTTATTTTTTCGGTATGCGCTTGCATAGGCTTTTTAAAGTCCGCCGCGCTTAAAAAAAGGCATAAAAAGCTTTTGGGGATATACCGCTCAATGTCGGATTTGCGGGAGCGCATACGAATGGGGGCGGGCGAGATAGAGCGGCTTGTAAATTTATGCTTTGAGGAGGACGCGGCTTTTATTGCGGACGGGAAGCTTTGGCTTGACAGAGCCTATCTTGATAAGGAGGACGCGGCTCTGCTTGAAGAATTTTTCAGAGACCTCGGAATGTCAGACTCCGAGGCGGAATACGAGCGGATAGGTATTTATATGGCGCTTGCGGAAAAAAGGTGCTGTGAGGCGGAAAAAAGGTGCGGCGAGCTATGCAGGCTTTACGGCGCGCTCGGAATATTATGCGGAATTTTTATTTGTATATTCTTGTTGTAGGTGAAGCAAATGGACGTTGATTTTATTTTCAGAATCGCCGCGATAGGCATAATCGTAACGGTGCTTAATCTTGTGCTGGTGCGCTCGGGCAGGGAGGATCAGGCTTTGCTTACCACCCTTGCGGGGCTTGTGGTGGTGCTTTTAATGGTGGTAAACGCGATTGCTGACCTGTTTACTGCGGTTAAAAGCATTTTCGGGCTTTAGCTATGGAAATTTTCAAGGTTTTGGCGGTCTGCCTGATAACCGCTGTTCTGGCAATTGTTTTAAAACAGCAAAAGGGCGAGTATGCGCTTTTGGCGGCGCTGGCGGGCGGTACGGTTGTCGCGCTTTATATTTTAAAAAGCCTTTCTGCTCCGATTGAGTACATAAACGGAAGACTATCGGATTTCGGAATTAAGGCTGAATATTTCGGCGTTGCGCTTAAAGCCCTCGGAATAGGCTATGTGACCGGCTTTATTGCCGACGCCTGTCGGGACAGCGGGCAGGCGTCCCTTGCGGCTAAGGCGGAGCTTGCGGGCAGGTGCGCAATATTCATTTTATCCCTGCCGCTGATAAGCGCGGTTTTAGATACGGCGCTCAGCTTTTTAAAATAAAGCGGAGAAAAATATGAAAGCAATAAAAAAATCATTTTTAAGCTTAATAATGTTCTGCTTTTTGGCGCTGTCCCTTTCGGGAGCGGTAACGGCAGAGGAG
>JBJEOD010000133.1:0-2652 GCA_051880535.1 Acutalibacteraceae bacterium
ATTACTATGCCTATGCTTACTCCGATAATGCTTTTAAACCTTGTATATTCGTTGGTTGACTTCTTTATCAATTCGGACAATTTGCTGTTCAAGCATATTCAGAATACCGGATTTGAGCTAAATCAGTTCGAGAATGCGTCGGCAATGAGCTGGATGTTCTTCCTGTGGGCTATATTGCTTGTACTTGTTATATTTGCAGTAATGCATCCGTTTGTTAAAAAGGTTAAGGATTAAGGGGGTTACGGTATGAATAAACTTAAACACAAAAGTATGAACGGCTCGGGCGCTGTAATAATGCGTATTGCGGTTTATCTCTTTTTAACGGGTCTTGCATTCGTATTCGTTTATCCGTTTATGATAATGCTGATAGATTCGGTTAAAAGCTATGCGGATATTACCAACAGCACCGTCAAGTGGATACCCCGTCATTTTACCCTCACCAACTATAAGTTAGCGTTTGAGGCTCTGAATGTATGGCGCACGGGAGCAAATTCTCTCATCGTTACTGCGCTTGCCACTGCGGGACATATGATTTCCTGCTCGCTTGTAGCCTACGGCTTCGCGCGCTACCGTTTCCCCTTCAGAAACGCTTTGTTTGCGATAGTGGTGCTTTCGATTCTCATTCCCACCCAGACTATAATTATTCCGTCATATATTACCTTTACGAATTTGCATATGATCGGCACCCATTGGCCGATGATACTTCCTACCTTCTTCGGCTTCGGACTTCGCGGCGGAATATTTATATTCCTGTTCAGGCAGTATTTTTTAAAGATTCCCAAATCGCTTGAGGAGGCTGCTGCGATAGACGGATGCGGCCCCTTAAGGACCTTCATGCAGGTGGTAATTCCTACAACGGGTGCTACTATGGTGGTATGCTTTTTACTTTCGATTATATGGCATTTTAATGATTCGTATGAGCCTTCTATCTATCTTAGCGATTATGATAAATTTATGCTTCCGCAAATGCTTTCAATGCTGTCGGATAATCTATCTAATATGCAGGGTAGCGTTGCCGAAACTGCAAATAATATATCTAACGAAGTGCAGATAACTTTTCACCGCGGAGTGGTTATGGCAGCTGTAACGCTCTGTCTTATACCGCTGTTTATACTGTATGTGTTTATGCAGCGCAAGTTTGTAGAGGGTGTAGAGCGTTCGGGTCTTACGGGAGAATAAGGAGAGAATTAATAATTTATGTCAATTTGTTTTTGGGATAAAAGCGGTCTGTTTTTACTTAATACTGCAAACACTACCTATCAGATGAAGATAGGCAGCGATGGCTATCTGCGCCATTTGTATTACGGTAAACGCTTTGCCGCAGGTAATGCAGATATTAATAATGAAGAGGAGTCGGCGTTTTTTTCGCCGACGCCCTCGGACTGCTATAAAAATAAAAGCAATTCCTCACCGAACGTAATATTGCAGGAGTTCAGCTCCTTTGGGGCAGGGGATTACAGGACCCCCTGCCTTTCTGTGCGTTTTGAGGACGGCTCGGGTACTGTGGATTTAAGATATGAGAGCCACAGATTTTTTGACGGCAAGCCAAGATTGAACGGACTTCCCGCAGCCTATTTTGAAGACGGCGAGGTACAAAGCCTTGAGATTGTATTAAAGGACCGTTTTTCGGAGCTCAGAGCAACGCTTCTGTATACTGTTTGCGAAAAATATGATTCAATTATCCGCTCGGCAAAAATAATAAACGGCGAAAAAGCGGATGTTACGGTTTTGTCTGCCCAAAGCTTTTGCCTTGATTTTCACGAGGCGGATTACGATTTAATCCGTTTCGACGGCAAATGCACAATGGAAAGAGTGCCCGACCGCACTCCGCTTACAAGCGGCAAAACCGTTTGCGAGAGTGTTCAGGGAATATCCGGACACAGCGCGAATCCCTTTGTGATACTCTGCTCACATAATGCAGACGAAAATTGCGGCGAGTGTTACGGTGCGGCACTTGTATACAGCGGTAATTTCATAGCCGCGGCTGAGGTGGATCCTATAGGTCAGGCAAGGCTTACTATGGGAATTAATCCGAACGGATTTACATATAAGCTTAATTCGGGGGAGGAATTACAGCTCCCCGAAGCAATACTTTGCTACAGTGCGGAGGGCTTCCACAAAATGTCTAACAGCTTCCACGGAATTATGAGGGAGCATCTCTGCCGTGGGGAATATAAGGATAAAAGGAGACCTGTGCTTGTCAACAGCTGGGAGGCCTTTGTCTTTGATTTTGATTCGGACAAGCTTGTAAAGCTTGCAAGGGATTCAGCCGAATTAGGTATCGAAATGTTGGTGGTCGATGACGGTTGGTTCGGCGAGCGTTCTGACGATGACCGATCCTTAGGCGACTGGTATCCTAACGAGAAAAAGCTGGGAGGCAGTCTTAAGGAGCTTGCAGACAGGGTAAATGCCGAGGGGCTTAAATTGGGACTTTGGATGGAGCCTGAAATGATTTCCGAAAACAGCGAGCTTTACAGAAGTCACCCCGATTGGTGTCTTAAGTGCCCCGGCCGTGAGCCTTCGGTTTGCCGCAATCAGCTTGTTCTTGATATGTCGAGAGCTCAGGTGGTTGATTATATTTATGATATAATGTCAAGGTTGCTTGACAGCGCAAACATTGAATATCTGAAATGGGATATGAACCGTCCGCTT
>JBJEOD010000134.1:0-2639 GCA_051880535.1 Acutalibacteraceae bacterium
TTTTGCCCAGAAGGTGAGCGCATAGGACTTGCTCTTTAAATCGAGATGTGTGCCCTCCACAAGTCCGGGACAGTAGTTATATTCGGGACTGTAAGCGCCGGCAGCCGTTAATTTCATTGAATTATTACCATTGTGTGCAACAGTGGTGTCAAGCTCAACTAAGTCATTCCAGGCTCCGTCCTCAAAGCCGCCGTTTTTGATAATTCCGACGTATTCGGTATCGGCAAAAGCCGAGAAGGTTGTCACCCAAACAGATCCGACAAATACTGCAACGCAGGCAAAAACAGAAATTACTTTTTTAATAATAGCTCTCATTTTTTTTCCTCCATTATTTTGTTTATTTGTATAAGCTAAGGCAACAGAACAAGATCACCGCAAAGCGATGGATTATATGCTTCCTGGTCGAACCAGAAGCCCAAGCCCTTGTTGAAATCCAATCGGCCTTGAACTCCTTCACCGTTATTATCATTGATACCTAATGCAAATCCGAAGTCAGCGCCCTCAGAGGCTTTAACACCGTATGGCAGCAGCTCCTTCCACGGAAAAGCGGCTTCATATATTGTGAAATCGCCGTCACGGACAATTTTGCACTGAACAGTCTTTAAAAGCTGCATTGTACGGTTAACAATGGAACGGTACCGCCATACAAAGGTCTGATGTGTGTTATGGGTAAGTGCCATACAGAATTCATTATAGCCCAAGCGATGGGTACGGGTTTCACGGGTCGGGTCAAAGACGAACTGTAATCCGTCACCGTCCCACAAATCCTGATACAAATCACCGCAGGTGCAATCCTGATGGTGGCATTTATCAAATACGCGGGCTGCAATATAGAAATTATCGTCGTCCCAGCGCAGGAACACCTTTGCACTGAAGCCCTCCTGCATAGAATGGCCGCGAATTGCAAGGAAATCTTTTTCATCCAAGGTAATCTGCGGTGCACCCCATTTTTCCTCGGTAAGGTTTCCGTCAATTACTATCGGACGGTCGGTCTTGTGAATTCCAAAGAAGCTTACGCGATGATAAGAATAAATCGCCGGACCGTTATCCACATACATTACCATTCCTACCGTTTGTACGGTATTGTCAACACCGTCGGGGGTACGGAACAGCATTGTCTGAGTTTCCAGCGGAGCAACATCAAAAAGAGCATCCTCCGACAGACGAATAACAATAATCTTTTCGTTATAATCAGGCATCTTGCTTTGTACACGCCACTGCTCCGGCTCGTTAAGGCACAAGCGACCGCTCAGCCTGCGGCGATTGGAGTAATTTGTAACCTCGGCTGCCAGCTTCCAGACACCGTCCACCAATGCAGGCTTGGTAACCAACCTAAAGGGAGGCTGTACCTTAATTGTCAAGGGTAAAACAGCACCGGCTGCGCCGTCAGTCTCACAGGTGATTTCGGCGGCATACTCACGCTCATTTGCTCCCAACGGAACGGTAAGCCAAATATCTCCGTCCTTTTCCTCGGCTTTAAAGCCCGCAGGCAAGGAATAACGGTAGCTGACATTGCATTTTTCTATCGCGGCGTTGCGGCAAACCCGCAGGCAAACGCTTTCGCCCGCTACGCAGTCAACATCATAGGACTTCATGGTCAGAAGGGCGGCATCTTCAACAGCATCGCCGACACCTATTATGTATTGCGGGCAAACCGAGCTTGCAACCGTAACCCTGCCGTTAACAGCCTGAAGGTTCTGCTCGTTGCCGTACATATCAATCAAGGTAACGGTGCCCTCAGCCGCAAAGGTCAGCGGCTCGGAGCGGTCGAGCGACCAGAACATCTTGATAAGATTTCCGTTATTATTCAACTCGAGAATACGTGTATAAGCTCCGGTTCGTTTTTCACTTATAAATTCAGCACCGTTCAGCAGACTGTTAACTGCAGAAATGGCAAGATATGCTTCCTTTGCGCCGAACACGGTATTGCAATAAAGGGATTCCAATACGCCGAATTCGTGCTCACGCTCATATATATCATGAGAATCGTTAAGCAAATCGTACCAGAGAATTTTATCGGCATTATTTTCCTTAAGCTTTAATGCAAACATACGGGCAAATGCCGCCGCCTGCATTTCGCGGGTAACACCGCCGTCGGCTCGATTGGTAGCCCAGCCGATTTCGGTCATCCATATCGGCTTTTCATCGCCGAACTGCTTAGTCAGCTCGCGTGCCTTATTCATATTCTTATTAACATGGCCGAGATCGTCATCCGGCATGGCAGGCATACAATAGGCATGTATGGACATAGCATCCATATATTGCGGGCCTGACGCAACAAGTACCCTGCGAATCCATTCCATGTGAAGACCGCAGGTACAGCAACCGACAATAAACGCATCCGGGTCGGCAGCCTTTATAGCCGCATGAGCCGCCATAAGCATTTTTGCGTAGGTTTCGGGAGGCTCAAAGCCGTTGTTGGCAAAGTTTATATTGTATTCGTTCCAGATTTCGTAATATTTTAGTCTGCCCTTGAAGTGTGCGGCAACAGCGCCGCAAAAGCGCGCGTATGCTGCTATGCCTTCATCGGTATGCGGGGTCAGACCGTCATCGTGGAAGGGGTTCCAGTAATCCAATATAGGAAGAACCTCCACATTGTTTTCAATTGCGGAATTAACAATTTCCTCCCAATAATCAGG
>JBJEOD010000135.1:0-2628 GCA_051880535.1 Acutalibacteraceae bacterium
AAAGCCGGACGCCACAAGGGAGGAAATTGAAAGCGCCTGCAAAACCGCGAATATTTACGATTTTATCATGGGTCTGCCCCAAAAATTTGACACGGTGGTCGGCAACCGCGGCTTAAAGCTTTCAGGCGGTGAAAAACAGCGGGTCTCGATAGCGCGGGTTGTGCTTAAGGACCCTAAAATACTTATCCTTGACGAGGCTACCTCCTCGCTCGATTCGATTTCGGAAAGCCTTATCCAGTCTGCGCTTAACGCCGTTATGCAAAACCGCACAAGCATTGTTATCGCCCACCGCCTTTCAACCGTCATAGCCGCCGATAAAATTATGGTTATCGAAAACGGGGTAATAACCGAGACAGGCAGGCATGAGGAGCTTGTAAATTCCAGTCCCAAATACAAGCAGCTTTACGAAACCCAGTTTAAAAGGGTGCTTGATTACGAGCTTCACCGCGAAGAATTGCAAAAAATATAAAAATACAGCTTTTTCCCATTGACTTAAATGCGATTTAGGGTTACAATATAGTAAAGACTTCTGTACGGAGGACAATTATGGACGAGATTAAAAACAAGGACGATTACAATCCCGATATAGTCACCCTTTCAGACGACGACGGCAAGGAATACACCTTTGAGGTACTCGACGCAATCGAGACCGACACGGGGCGTTATCTTGCGATGCTTCCTGTTTACGACGACCCGCAGGATCAGCTTAACGACAGCGGCGAGCTGGTTATCGTAAAGGTCGGCGAGGAGAAAGACGGCGACGAGTACTATTACGAAATCGAGGACGACGACGAATACGAAACGGTTGCCGACGCCTTTGTGGAAAGACTTGAAGACTTTTTTGAAATCGACAATCAGTAGATGATAATGTCCTGCGCTGTTCGCGGACCGCGTCTTATATAACCCTACAACCTTTATTATCGGGGCCAAAGCTTATACGGCGGGCTTGCAGACCTCCCGCGGCTGTGCCGAGTTCGGAAGAAGGGAGCGCGAAACCGTATAGCCGGCACCCACCTGCTTTACGCAGGTTATCTTAAGCGCATTACGGCAGGGCGGGACAACCTACTGAATACTATCGCCGCCGATTATACTCGGCGGCTGATTTTATACTTTTTTATATTAAGGATATACGGCTATGAAATACGAAGAATACGAAAACGGCGAAAGCATTGATTTATATTCAAGCTCAGGAAAGAAAAGCACTTCCAATACATACGAGGATATTTCCTCTACCTCACCGCAATACCGCGCTCGGCAAAGCGCTCGCACAGCGGCGCAGTCGGGTAAAGGCTCAAGCGTAAAAGGCAAAAAGAAGGGTAAAAAACGCAAAACCCACCGACTTCGCAACACCCTGCTTGTGCTTATATGCCTTTTGCTCACAGCCGCCGCCTGTCTTTACGGCTACGCTTACAAAACCCTGTCGGGAATTGAGCGGACGCCCCTTGACGAAAACGATTTAGGCATTGCAACCGCCGATTACGGTGATGTACGGAACATCGCCCTTTTAGGCATAGATACAAGGGAGGATAACCTTACAGGCAGAAGCGACGCGATAGTAATTCTTACAATTGATAAAAAGCACAGGAAAATTAAGCTTACCTCCATTGCCCGCGATACATATGTCTCAGTCGACGGTCATTCAAAGGACAAGCTTACCCACGCCTACGCCTACGGCAAGTCACAGCTTGCGGTTAAAACCCTCAATCAGAATTTCGACCTTGAAATCGAGGATTATGTCACCGTAAACTTTTACGGACTTGCAAGGGTAATCGACTATATAGGCGGTGTGACGGTCGACGTTGACGAAAAGGAAAGGGTTGAGCTTAACAGCAACATATTTCCGGAAATGCGTTCCTTGGGATTTGAATGCCCTAACCTTACAGCTACGGGTTCTCTGCTCTTAAACGGACCTCAGGCGGTTTGCTACGCAAGAATACGCCATACCGACAGCGATATTATGCGCGGCAACCGTCAGAAGGAAGTGCTTACAGCTATGTTTGCCGCGGTCAAGAAAATGAATCCGCTAAAGCTGCCAAAGGCCGCGAAAATGGTTATAAGCGAGTGTGAAACCTCGCTTACAACAAACGATATTATAGGTCTCGGCACCTGGGCACTTGTCTTCTCGCCCGAGTTTGAACAGCTCAGCGTACCTAACGATAACGTCACCTCCTCGGGCAAAACCATAGGCGGCGTTTGGTACTACGTTTACGACCTCAATACAGCTAAAAAGGAAATACGCGACTTTATTTTCGAGGAAAATTATTATTCCGCGGAATCTGTCGCCGCACGAGCCACCGAGGAATAACAGCCTAAGGAAGGAGATACGCCGACTTGAAACGCAGAATTATTGTAACTGACAGCGACAGGCAAAACGCCCGCCTGATTAAAAATCTGCTTACCGCCTCGGGTTATGAGGTTGCTTCGGCTTCGGGCTTCGGCGAATGTTATACCCTCATATCTGTAAATCCGCCCGATATTCTAATAATCGACCCTCTGTTCCCCAGCACCGACGGGATTAAAACCGTAAAAAAGCTCAGGGAATACGGTACCTTCGGAATAATCGCGGTTTGTGAAAACGGGAGCGAACGCGCTGTGACCGAAATACTTGACGCGGGCGCGGACGACTAT
>JBJEOD010000136.1:0-12999 GCA_051880535.1 Acutalibacteraceae bacterium
GGAACTAAAAAGGATACTCCAAATAAACAAGCCGTTACCGATCCGAGCAGGAGTATAACACATAAAAGTAAGCAGAGTTCTTACAAAAGGTCTGAATTCGTTTATCAGCCATGCTAAAACAAAGGAGAGTAAAAATCCCACAGGTCCCGTTATGACTGCAAGCAAAATCGTGTTCTTTAAAACTGTAATAAAAACACTATCCCTCAAGAACATTCTAAAATAGTTTCCAATGCCCGCAAATGTGGGCATTGAAACCATATCGTAATTGAAAAAGCTCAGGACAATAGACGAAGCGACAGGTAACACCGTCATAATTGTGAAAAGAATAAGAAAAGGTGCAATCAGCGCATAGACCTGCCAACGCTTTTTCAGGCAATGACAAAATGATTTAAACATAATAATTCCTTTCAATCAAATTTCTTGTCCGCATATTCAGCAGTTTTGCGCTCAATTTCCTGGTCACTGAGTTCCGCCCATTTAATAAGTGCGTCTTTTGCCGAATCTTCACCGTTTACAACTGCCCAATACGCTTGATCTACCGATCGAGAAACGAAATAGCTTCCCGGAACTTCAGGAATTTCCTGCACTTTTTCCCACTGGGACAGTATAACCTCAAGCGTATTGCTATCCCAATAAAAACGTTTAATCGCATTAATATTAGATGTTGCGCCGCGTCCGCTTTCGCCGAGAACGGCTTCTACTTCCGAATAATACTGATACTGTGTTTCTTCGGAAACCCACCACTTTAAAAATGTCCACGCAGATTCTTTTTCCTTGCTGGATTTCATAATGCCGCAGCCTGAACCCGAACCGCTGCTCACATTATTGATTGTGCCGTCGCTGTTCAAAACTCCGGGCAGTTCAGCAATTTCCCATTTCCCATCTATAACAGGAGATGTTGCCTTTAGGGTTTGATAGTTTGAGTATAAATCAATTCCTATAGGCACTGTTCCTACACGAAACTTTTGAGCGAAATTCACGCCTGCATCTAACCCATACAAGGTATAAAACTCCGTCCAAAAATCAAACGCCTTTATCGCCTCATTTGAAGAAAGATTAGTTTTAGAAAGATCAGATTTGTAAAAATCAACGCCGTTTTGTAATACTAAAGACGGGAAAATGCTTAATCCGCCTACACCAGTATTTACAGTTGTGGTGCTTTGAATTTTTACATAAGGCAGATAGGTATTCATATTGTGGCGCTGCAATATTCCCGATACTTCATAAAACTCGTCCCACGTTTTCGGAACCTTTATCCCCATTCCGTCCAATATGTCCTTGCGGTAATACATCACATAAAAGGACTGTGTGTCGGGAAGGGCGTACAAACCGTCCTTATAGCGATACGGTATATCAGCGCCCTCTTGAAAGTTTTTGAGTACTTCATCACAGTCGCTGAACTGCGTAAGATCATAAAGAACACCGCGCATGGCGAGGTTTACAGGCTCAGTGCGTGACATATGTAGGTAAATATCAGGGGAATTATTTGAAATTACGCCCTGCACGAGTGATGCATTCACCTGTTCAAACACAACGTTAATTTTATATTTTGAACTAAAGTCCTGAATCATTGTGCTGAGTATTTTAACCTGATCACGACCCCAGTTTGCCCACAGCTTAATCGTCGGATACGATTCGTCTGTTATACTTACCATAGCTGTTGACGAGGTATATGAAGAAACATATCTTTCCAAAGAAAACCTTATTCTCTCAAGGAAAGTAGCTGTTGTATCTTTATACGGAGCATCGGGAGCCGCTAAAACAATTCGATCTATCGAAAGCGGCATTTCCAAAATATCCTGAAGCCATGCGCTTAATGTTTGATACTGAGAATAATAGGCTGATAGCTGTAAATGAGCATTATACAGACTGCTCCTCATTTTCTTCAGTATGCGCGCCATATTATTCAGCGAACCATCAAGCTCACCGTTAGCTTCCAAACCGTTTTTAAGGTCATCGTTAAGAGCATTTACGCTGTCAAGCAGAGTATCCAAAGTTTCAGCAAAATCAGGTATCTGCTTATCCAGCTGATAATTGCGGTTTGAATCAGGGTTTTCCCCTGTAATCATAACTATATCCAAATACAAATCACTTACCTGTTGAACAATATCGGAAAGCTTTTCATAAACAATGGAAATATCCGATAAAGTTACAGCCAAAGAAAGTGTATGAGTTCCCTTAGTTAAATATATAAGATAGTCATTTCCCCCGTCATCGGCGAAGGGCTTGAACTGCCATGCGTTTTTAAATTCAAATCCGATTTCAGAAGCTTCGGAAAACGGAGTTTTACCGTCAATTTTCAACCAGCGGTAAACCTGACCGTTTTGTACGCCGGTTTGCTTAAATGAAAATCCAAGCTTGTACAATCCGTCCTCGGGAACATCAAACTGCCAGGCTATCTCGTTGCCGATCTTACTCCATGTCGTGCCGCCTATATAGTTGATCAGCGATTTTACTGCGCTGGAAGGACTGACATTTACAGAGCTGTTGTCCGATTTAGACGTCAGGGAATAAGCGGAACGATAGTAGGAGTCCTCACCCTCTATTACGATCTGCTCTCCGTTATACCGATTAATGTTTGAATAATCTTGTGAAACATCCGAGTAACTCTTGATATTCTCAGGTGCTGTGAAACGGACAGCGGCTAATATCATTGATGCTGACGAAAGCTGTGTAACAGTCACAGTATGCTTACCTGCCGACAAATAAAATCGGTAAGGCTCTGAAACTATGCCCGTATCATCGATAATTGCACGGGAAACGAATCCGTCAATGTGCTTTTGCAAGGGGGCTACCTGATAACCGTTTGCCAACTCACGAATTTCTCCGTCATCTTCCCAAAGTGCATTTACCGACAGTTCTTCGCAGGCAGAAAAAGGATATTTACCGTCAATTTTAATGCTGTAATCATATGTTTCTGTATTCTCTTGTCCGTTTGAAAAAACAAGCTCAGCCGTATAAAATGCACTCTCTGCTACCGAGAAAGTAAAGGTAACGCCGCCTTCCTCACTCATTTCATACACCTGTTCATATTCTTCTTCCGAGGTAACAGTAACTCCCTCAGTTATATTTGTAATTCCGCTTTTGGAAGAGACAAATATCTCGCCGTTTGCATCTTTTGCTTCGATGCTGTTCAAATAATTGATATAATTCCTGTAATTACTGCTGTCAGCTTCGGCAGCGACTGTTGAAAGTTCGTATGCTGAAGTCGTATCCGCCTGCACTGCACCCATACATACACATGGGACAGACGCTACTAACAAAGCTGCTGTCGCCATTAAGGCAAGGATTTTTTCGGTTGCTTTCATTCCCTTACTCGCCTTTCACATTTAGTATTTCTGTGCCTGAATAAAGGTCTTATCGTTGGACGCTGAGATAAGGAATTTCACCTCATCTCAGCGTCATTTGCCGTACAATTATCTGGATTTAACGCGGCTGAAGCCGTCATCCTTCTGATAAATTCTTACAAAGTCAATCAACTGCTCTTCTCTGGCATTTGCTATATAATTTAAGTCGTCATACATATAAGCCATTCCTCTGCCGTTGGCATATCCGGCCTCAGCTGCGACTCCTGTAGATAGGAGTAATTCCTCCCAGCATTCAAAAAGCTTCTTATAGGTTGAACTTGTGGTGTCTACGGTATAAACCGGCTCACCGTCCAGAAGAACCATCCAATAATCCTCGGTCCATTCATAGCCGTAATAATGATAGGCCTCGTAAAGCTTGCTTCCGTCTGCCGAGGAGTAACTGCTTGCACCTGACATATAACCGTCTTCCTTGAAAGCAATATGATAGTCGTCATCACCAGCGTTTGCACCAATTTTCCAGGAATGTAAATTATATTCAAGCTTATTTTCTTGACCAAAGGTTTCAATCAAGTCAATTTCTAAAAATTTCTTGTCATCGGCAATTACTTCACCGCCTTTAGTCCAAATTGTGGATGAGAATCCGCCTCTGCAATTAAATACGGAACGAATTTCCAAAATTCCTCTGCGGAAATTCATATTCTTCTGCGTAGTCATTCCTACGCCGCTTGAATAAACAAGTCCGTCTCTATCCCAGCTGAGACCTGTAGTAGCAACCTGAACCAAAGCATTTTCTCTGATAAACGCCGAACTGTCCGCTGTATCAGCCAAATTTGATACATAATATAATCCGCCGTAAATTTGTCCCTCAGGGACAGTAAATTCAAGTGTTTTACCAAGAACATTAACTGAATAAGTACCCGGGGTATACCAAGGACCTCCCGGTAGCTCTAAGCTTAAGAATTCGTCCAAAGTGCTCACCTTATACTTGCTCAGCATATTTTTAAGGTAATACATAGAGCCAACCCTCGGACCGCTGGCTTCAAACGACCAATTATTCCTGTTGATTTTCGTTCCGTTGCGGTAATCGCCTGTAAACTCATCGTTCCAAGCAAGCGAATAGGTATTGGATAATGTGTGCGCCTTATCCTGATATGTACCTGTTTTCGTATATCCGTTAGCAATTTTTGTTCCCTTATCCAGCTCGCTCAAAAGATCCTGAACGCCTTGATTGGCGGCGGTTGTAGAACCTGCACGAACATAGAGCCTGTATCCGTCAAACTGAATCTTATAACCGTTTATTCCGAGCTCTTGGTATGAAGCGAAATTCTCAGACGCCGACATTTTGAGCTGATCGGCAGTAGCACCGGAATCAGAAGTCGCATAAAGAACAATTTCATGCGATGATGATTTAGTTCCGCGTGAAATGTAATAACCTGTATTTTGCATTACCCAATTCTGAATATCGGTTGCAGCTAAAACAGTAATGTAAGACGGATAAGTTTCATAACGTATAGAGAAAGAAGCAATGTTAGTATTTCCGATGGTAACATTCTTCATTTCGGGTCTATAAACATAATTGAGATCCGCAGGAACAGATGATTCCGGACCTTTACAATAAGTATCAAGGAACCAATCCACAGCATTTTGCAAAGCCATCTCTGTAGACGCCATAATTACAAGCTTTTTTCCGACCATACGGACTATAAAATCCGCAGCGTGGTTAGTCCTTGCATTTACAATCTCATCATAAGCCGATTTTGCTTCGTTTCTATCGCACAATCCTACAAGAATTTCATATCCTCTGTCGCCCGAATCGTCGAACCTACGCGTAACGGCAACCGTTGTTATACTTTCCAGCTTGCCGCGGAGAGTAAGACCGATAGATTGCGTTTTTGCGGAGGCATCCGAACCGCTGATAACGGTAAAGCGGCTTTCATAGTTGTCAATCAGTGAAATATTTCCACCGACAATATCGTCAGCCGGAACCTCGCTCGACTGATTGCTGCTGTTATCGGTATTGCTGTTGGCGCCTGAATTGGAATTATCCCAATTAAAAGGTTTGTCATCATCCTCAGTGGTGATGTCCTCTGCACTGTTTACGGTTGCATTCAACTGTAAAGTAAAAAAGATCTTATCTCCTGCCGAAACATTGATGTCATTCAACTGAGGCGTCGTAATCTGCGTTGTGGCAGTACCGTTTCCCGCAACCGAATTGGCAAGCTCGCTTTCATATACAGTTTTTGTGTTGACTACGATGCTTAAAACGGCGCTTCGGGAAGTACCGTCCTCTGCAAGAAATCCTGTTTTAATATTGCCTACGGCGCTGATTGCTGTAAAAGATGTTTTCGGTATGGTAATAATACCGTCGCACTGGGCAACATAGCACAGCGCCTCTTTATTATTTCCGCCGACAGAGAACAGAATACCGGCATCAGGTATTTCCTCGTTCTGGTATGTCGTCAGCTGTGCGCTGTTTTTGGTATAATTAAGCAATGAAACCGTACCGTCATCGCTGAATGCATATGCATTCAGCGATGTGGCTTTGGCTCCGACGCCGTTGGACCATGCTTCAAGACCGTATATTGATCTTATCTTCCAGTTATCCTCTGTCAGAGTGACCCAAGTCCAATCCGCCCTACTCAAGGAAGTAAGCGTAGCTGCCTCACGGTCAGTTTTTAGGGCTGTTTTTACATCATTGTAAGCTACTGACTGTGTTCCGTCATCGTAAACTACAGCAGGATTAGCCGCAACGACCAACTGAGGTTTAGGCTCCAAGGTCTTTTTCGCTGTTGACGCCGGTTTATTCCCGTTACATCCCGAAAAAGAGCCGATCAACATCACCGCGCTGAGCGCGGCAGCAAGCCATCGTTTATTCATAACCTTATTTCCCTCCTATTGTTTTTTTTGATTTCTTCTTCCTATACAATATCAGGAAAGTAGCTAAACCGCCTACAACCAATACACCTGCCACGCAGATTATTACGATTTGCCAAACTGCAATACCGTCCTGGGTTGATGAGTCACTTGATGGCAAGGTCTGCTGAACAGCGTCTGCGTCAAGCAACTGCGGACTTTCACCGTAATCTGTCGGTTCTGATATATCTGTATCAGGTAAAAGATTTGTATTACCGTTGCTTATAACACCACTTGTATTATTAGAGCTGTTTGACGAATTGCCTGAGGAGTTGCTTGTATTATTCTGCTCGGTTTCTTTGTTGTCGTTGTCGCTATATTCTTCTGTCTTTACCCACTTAGCATAGAGGGTTATATCGGATGTAATAGGATCATTCTCGATATCAAACGCCTTAGTTAAAGCTTTGTCTGCATACCAGCCGTCAAAAGTATATCCGAAATAGAACGGTTCATTATCCAAAGCCCCAATGGTTTCGCCTGTAAGAACAGTAATATCCTGTATTTCCTGTCCGCCGTTCATATCAAACTTAACGGTATTGTTTTCAAGCTTTACTAAGCTGATATCATCAATTATTGCATTGTATACATTACCTGTTCCGCTTTGATGCAGATTAATCAGAAGAGTAGTGACCTCATCGGGTGTGGTAAATACCTTTTCTACCTTCACCCACTCACCCTTTTGAGCGTCAATCGCACTATGATTCCAGTACTCAGCTCCCACAGTTGGTTGGCGCATCTTACTTGTACTATTAGCAGCAACAAGAGTTGAATAAAAAGTTGAAATATCAAAATCGCTTGTAGCCTTATACCAATATGTGAATCGGTAGCTTGTGTTTGGCTCTAACCAAAGATATTTGTCACCGCTTGTGCTATCCGGATTATATATCAGTACATATGGGTCTGCATTCAGACCTTCGTGTGCACGCGGCACATAATTAAGCTGCAAATAGCTGTCACCCGTGCGCGCATTATCAGGGTCACCGTGAACAACCTCAGCCTCCCAATAATCCATATCACTTGTGTATGACATATTCGTCTTTGAGGTATAGAACAAATCTACATAATCTTCCTCAAAGCTACCTGTAAGCAAGTTTTCGCTGGGCTGCGGGTCATTATAATCGTAATCAACGTATTTCGCATAGAACCGTGTATCCTGATTCGGAAATACAGTGGCATTTTCTGTATAGCTCTGATCTGTATACCATCCGTCGAAAAGCTTATTCTCAGTATACTTATTTGCACCGAAAACCGTGGGAAGCGGATCTCCCGGTTTTCCGAACACATCCTTGATTCCGTCAAAAGTAACTTTAACGATTACATTTTCTGGATTGGCACCGGCGTCGGTCGGCTTATTAACAACCTCTACCGAAATGTTATCAATACTGACTGAATGCCGCGCTGTATTCCAGGCTCTGCGGTTAGCCATAGTAATATACACATAACCGTCACTATAGCAATCAAAATAGTATTCATGATAGGTATACCCTGAATCCAAACTGTATACATATGCCTTGGAAACGGCAGCGGTGGTATATATATTATCTGCTGTTGTGCTTGATACTATCGGCATAACGTAGCTGGCAGCAGAATCGTCATAAGTATCGTCCACTCCCTCGCCCTTAGTATAAAAGCTGATGCGGTATCTTGTATTGTTTTTTGCAATAAAGCTTGTTCCGTTGCTCTTAATCAGACGGGCAGCCGGGCGAAGCTTATCCTGAGAATCCCAAGTGGCCGGGACATCATTTGTGAGAACAAGCTTACCGCTGTCAGAAGCTCCGTTCTGTGAAGAAACATAGGCTCCGGCATTAATTCTTGAGTCATATTTGCCCGTAGTGTCAAAATTGATGTATGAAGTGAAGTCGGTTCCCGAAACAAATCCTGTTTCATAGTTTTGGGCGGTAGAAGGTATTTCTTCCCAACGCGCCGTAAGCGTAACATCAGAGTTAGGATAGACAGAATCGGAATTGTAATATACTCCGTTCTGGTCGTACCAACCGTCAAAAAGATATCCGCTTCTGGTCGGAGTTTTAAGCGAAGAGCCTATCGGCGAATAAGGCATACCCACCAATGCATCCATTTCTGTATTGTTTTGCGGGTTTAACGTGCAGGTTGTAAGTACTACCTTCGGGTAGCTTACCTGAACATCGTCAATATAAACCGAGGCTTTGGCACTCGTCTCAAAACCGATTAAAAGATACGCAGCCGCACCGTTTGCACCTTTAAGGTAAGGAACGTTGATACTAACCTGACGCCAATTCGAGTCTACACTTACGTTTGTCGTAGCTTCAACAAAAACGGAATCATCATATATATCCGCAAGGTTGGAGCAAGAAACAAGCGACAGAGCAAGATTTGAAACCGCAGTGTCAGCACGAAGCTTGAAGGTAACGGTGTTGGAATTATTTACAGCACCCTTGAAATCAAAAGCGTCATTTCCATTGCCGATTTTTATTGCTGTGTACTCGGCACCGCTGTTCAGCGTCACTTTAAGAACGTTGTTTCCGCTGATATTAACGATTTCTCTTGCGTTGGAGGTGCCGTGAATTATTGTATTGTTTGAATTATCATAGCTGTCGTGCATATTGTGAGCGTCAATTGCCGAATGATTGCCCGCATCAGCAGTGCTGAAATCCTGCACCTCATAGCTTTCAGGGTCGGTCAATTCAAGCGGATTAATCCAGCGAGCGGTAAGCACAAGCTCGGTAGCGCCGTTAGGCAAAAAGCTTGAAGAACCGTATAGCTTTCCGTCTTTATCATACCAGCCCTTGAATACGAAACCGCTTCTGACAGGAGTCGGCAAGGTGCCGATTTTAGCGTCTGCATAAACCTTTACGGCATCAAGCTTCTGTTCGGTTCCCGTAACAAAGGTTATTTTTTCGGTTTCGGAGTGTTTAACCACTTTAATGTCATCAATATATACATTGGCCTGATTATATGTACTCGCGTTTGCAAAGAAAGCACCGAGCGTAAGATAACCTGACTTTTTCACATTAGCAATGCTCAGAGTAACCTTCTTCCACTCGTTCGCTGTCAAATCAACAATACCATACGCCTCATAAGAAGCGGTAGAGCCAATTTTATCCGCATCCTCAACTGATGCCGCAAAATAAGTAAATGCTACAGACTTATCAGAGAGTAGGTTGATCTCGATTTGATAGCTGTCACCGACAGCGACCGAAAGATCAGAAACCGTGTCGTTGTTTTTAGAAACCGGAATAATCGCCTGCGCCGCTTTTTCTAAAGTATCGGCGGTAATGTTCAGTTTCAGTGATTTTGAACCGCCGTTCGTTTTGTTCTTTTCGGTTGTAACAGAATACATACCCGGCATACCGTGAACTCCGCCCGCTTCGCTGTTGGAATATTCCTTAGCGGCAAAGGACTCAAAGGTTTGGATATCATATTCTGTATCAATATTGTTCTTTCTTGTCCAGCTTGCATAAAGCGTCGTATCCTTGTCGGGAGTCACGGTAACCGTTTCGCCCGCTGAATCACGCCACTCCACAGTGTAGAGATATCTGCTGAAGCCTGGACTGGGCAGAGGATCTCCCACAACACTCTTGACCTTTACGGTTTCAAGCCCATAGCAATCGGGAACATATGTAATCTCCACGCTCTCGCGCCAGTAAACGTAAAGCACAGGCGCTTCATTCGGGTCATGAGAGCCCTCATTGGTTGTAACCGTTTTACCCGAGCCGTCCGCATTTTTCTTCCAGCCGTAGAAAAGATAGTTTTCCCTTGTCGGAACCAGTGATTCCTCTAACTCCTCACCTTTTAGGGAATAGAAGGTATACTGCTTATCTGAACCCGTAGCGCCCTCATAGTTGGCATCAAGCTTGGTACAAACCAACTCGTTGGAGTTGTATTCGGTTAATGAGTCTTTATAAAGCTTTTTTATAACCACATTATCAATAGAAACTGAAGTGCCCTCACGGTTGGTATCATCAAGCATATCAAGACCGACCGTTAAAGTTGCAGACGTTGCATCATCTGCAACATAGCAATAGGCAGTTGCCGATTTCCAACCTTCTGTCGTTTCGCTTACAAATGCCGCAGCGTAATCCTTTGAGGCGTTGGCTGCATTGCCTGCGTAAACCGAAATAATTCCGGGTGATGTAATGCTGTTTACCTTATAATCAAAGGAAACCTGATAAACCGCATTCTTTTGAGGAGCGAAGGCAGAATATGGTGTCTTGGTTGTATCCAATACCTTAAAGGCAGATTCCGATTTTTTCTGCGTTGAGGAATTTGAATTATAGTTAAGGTTTATATATCCTTGATCGCCTGCAACTTTAGATGCAGAATAGTATTCTGCATCGCCCAAGGTATTGGTACTTCTTCCATACCATATTTCCAAAGCACGGCTATAATTAAAATCGTTTACAATACTTACATTCCACTGTGAATAAAGAGTTGTATTTTCGGAAATCAAGGTAACCGGAGCGTTAGGATTACTACTGAAGAAAAAACGGAATTCACTGTTCACCTTCTGCGGAAGCTTATAGTCCTCAAGCTCGTCAAGGTTGCTGTTCTTAGGCAGATAAACAGTATAATATCCTACATTAGGAAGATTTGTATTCGGGCAGAATTTGCCGGTTGTATCGCTGTAGGGTACTATGTTCGCCTCGCACATATCGTTTGCTGTAAAGGTTGTTTCATACAGCACGACATCATCAATAGAAACAGTTGTGGATTTTCCGTCGTTTATATCCGATTTACAGCGAGTCGAGTCGTCCACACTGTCAAGACCGATTGTCATATTTGACATTCTATATCCGCCGTCATCGCGCGACTTAAGATAAAAGGTGGCTTCCTTCCATACGCCAAGCTCCGTGTCAGGCCCGATATAAACACCTGTAAAGCCGGTTCCTGCAGTTGACGAGGCTCCCGTACAGTTTGAACCACCTTTTCTAAAATCTACGGACAGCCATGGACTTTGACCGTAGCACCAAGTGCCGGCACAAATCGCGGCAGGTTCAACATAATTGTCAACACGGTATTTGAGGGTAACTTTATAAACAGTATTACCCTTAAAGGACCATGGATCCCATGTTGTGCCTCCGCCGTTTTCGGTGTTTGCAAAAAATGAGTTCTCAGAGCTCCGCGAAGTTCCGAGCAAAAATCCGCAGGTTCCGTGAAGATCATTTTTCGGCGCGTTCTCGGTATAATAAAGCTGAAGATAACCCTCGCCGCTTGTATCAGAAATGTAATCAACCTGTTGTCCGTACTTGTTACCGCCGGACATAAGATCTGATTTGGTAGAATATTCACCTTTGTTATAGTAGTCGGACATAGCAGACTTGTCATACTCAGCGCTGCCTTCAACAAAATTAAAGCTGTTAGTAAGAATCAGCGTAGAAGACTCGGCATTGACAAAAACAGAAATATTGATTACTGAAAGTAAAAAAACCAAACAAAGAGCAACCGAAAGAAGTCTTTTGCTTTTTGCTGTGTAAGCCATAGTATACCTCGCTTTCTGTTATGAATTACAGGATAGACCAAAACGGCCTATCCTATAATCTTATAAAACTATCATTTGTATTCTGCAAGCGTTTTGTCGGCAGCGCTTACCGCACTATCCAGTATACCGCTTACCTTTTTAAGCTCAGTACCCGCCTGATCACTGCTGGCAGCAAACAGAGCAACCCATGGTTCCCGTGTGGAATCAAAGTACTTGTCTATAAGTATACAAGGCTGGTACGTATAATTAACACATCTCTTGCTCATCGTTTTGTACAGCGGAAGCATCGTATTAACATAATATCCTTCCAACGCTTTGTTGGCGAAAACATTGACACCTTCAGCAAGATAATTGTTCACATCAAGGAAATAACGAAGAACATAATATGCTCCCTCAGGATTCTTTGAACCGCGGGCAACACCGTATCCGCGCCCGCCAGCGGGATTATAATCAAGCGTCTGACCCTTATAGGAGGTCGGAAGCGGAACTATACCTATTTCAGACGGAGCCATTTCCTTCAATCGACCGTTTGCCTTGATATCAAAGTCACCGAAGAAAATCATACCGTACTCTCCGCCGAGGAAGTTCTGCGAATGTGCACGGGACGCCAGCTTCTTATCAACCAGCGACTGCTCATAAGTGAACGCGTCAATAAAAATCTGATTGTTTACGTTGTTTTTAAATTTACCTGTAGAAGGATCGTACGAGATCAGCGAAACGCCCATCTGCTGTGCAAGAGTGGAACCGGTCATATCGAGTAAGATGCCCTTATATCCTGCCTTTACTAGGTTTTCACAACACTTTTGCAGGTTCTCCCAGCTCCATTTACCCTGTTCGTAATATTCCTCGGGTGTTGTTACACCTGTTTTAGCAAAAACATTACGATTAAATACTACAGCCTGTTGGTTTAAGAAAATGGAATTGATTGCATTTGTAAAATAATACTTCCCGTCAACGCTTAATGCTTCTGAAACATTTTTATCCCAGAACCCGTCGTTAAGGTTGAAATAAGAAGGCAGCTCCTGCGCCATTCCTACAGCCGTGGGGAAAGTGTTGTTGCAAATAACAATGTCGGGCGAAGAGCCTGCGGCAATTTGGCTTATAATCTTTGACGCGTATTCGCTCTGGTTATAGGTGACCCATTCTACCTGAATTCCGTATTTCTGTGTGAATTTTTTCATCAACTCTCTGTACTGAGTTGAGCCCTCGTCTCCCCACTGAGCAAACTTAACAGTAGTTCCTCTTAAGCTCGCAGGCATATTATCAAACACATTTGTGTCTGTTTTACCTGTAATCCCGGAATTTCCAGTGCTTGAATTT
>JBJEOD010000137.1:0-2621 GCA_051880535.1 Acutalibacteraceae bacterium
AAAAACTATACATATATTTCGTGTGACGGATCTTATTACGGAGCGCTCGTATATTCCCCAAGTATGGAATTTTTGGGTTTTTACGGCGCTAACACCGTGACGGCGTCGGTTTTAGACGTGCTGTATAGTCTTGTAAACAAGCTCTTTTCAAACGATACAAAGGTAGCGGCGAGTGTTTTGGCTTTGCCGTATCAGTTTACAGACATTGTTGTAGGTCCGAAGGATTTTGTTTATACCGCAACAGGCAAAACCAGCGACGGAACTTCAGCGTCAAGTCAGGTAACTAAAATGAATCCCGGCGGCGAAAATGTTATTGACAAGCCGAACTTTAACTATTTGGATACAGAGTCTCCAATCTATCAGGTCGTGGTTAAATCCCAGAATGTTGTTGGATTAGATGTTGACGACGATGGTTTTTTCTACCTTCTTGATGCAACGCTCGGACGTATTTATTGTTATGATGGTGAGTGCAACCTGATGTCTGTGTTTGGAGGAAGCTTGGATTCAAGCTCGCAAAAGGGAACCTTTATGACTCCAAATGCGTTGGCAGTTAACGGCACAGACGTTATAGTAACCGATGGTCTTAAAAACACTGCGACGATATTCAAGCTTACTGAGTACGGTACTCTTTTCAGGGCAACACAGCTTAAAACGCTTGATGACGATTACGAAAACACAATTGATGACTGGAATCAGATTGTGTCCTTGGATCAGAATAATCAGTTGGCTTACCGTGGATTGGCAAAGTGCTATTATTCTCAAGGAGATTATGCGCAGGCGAAAAAATACGCTAAGCTCGGTTCGGATCGCGAGACATATAGCGAAGCCTTTGAAAAGACACGTCAGAATTTTCTGGAAAAATATTTCGGCTGGATTTTTCTTGCTCTTATTGTAGTTTCTGCAATGCTGTTTGTTCTTTTCAGACAAAAGAAAAAGAAGGGCATCATTTTCTTCAAAAATGAAAACGTCAAGCATATGCTGTCAAGTGTTTTTCATCCCTTTGAATCCTTTAGGAAGGTAAGGGAAAATCATTGCGGAAGTGTATTGATTGCAACAGTAATATTGGTTGTATTTTATATTTTATCCGCAATTTCGGATACAGCCAGCGGGTTTGCTGTTAATTATTTTGACGCTTCAAACTATAATTCGTTTTACGTGCTTTTAAGAACAGTGGGACTTATCCTTCTATGGACAGTCGCAAACTGGCTTGTCTGCGTTCTTTTAGGCGGCATAGGAAAAATTAAAGAAATATATATAGTGACTTGTTACAGCTTGATTCCGACTGTATTTTCCTCGGCCATCAGTCTGGTGTTATCTCATGTCCTCATTCCTGACGAATATGCGTTTTTGCAGATTTTCAATGTTGTGTGCATAGCTTACACCCTGTTTATGCTTATGGTGGGAATTATGAAGGTTCATGATTTTGAGTTTGGAAAATTTTTCGGAACTGCGGCGCTGACGGTTGCCGGCATGCTTGTGATTGTATTCTTGATATTCCTTATTTTCCTCCTTGCACAGCAATTGGTTGGATTCATTCAGACGGTCATCATCGAATCCCGATATCGGTAAGGAAGGAGTGTTTTGTAAATGAAATATTTATCGCGGGTAATTGCAGGCATTGTTTGCCTTGTGTTGGCGTTAACAGCTACAGGCTGTTCAAGCTCAGACACCGTATCTGCAAAGGACACTTTACGGTACGATAGTGTTAAGGTTGCTTCGTCCTATGAACCGAATGGAATTGTCTGTGAAAACAACCGTTGGCAGCTTATATGGGATAATGAGAATAAGCAAATACAATTCTTAGATAAGCTTTCAGGTAAAATTTGGAGTCCTACGCCTGAGGATGCAGATGAAAAATTGTACGACGAGGACGGTATGCTGATTAAAAACAGCGCTATTGCCAATGCAGCTATTACCGTGACCTATCAGGACGGAAGTACGCTTGCTGAGAAAGAAATATCTTCTTCAGCAGGTGCTGTTGAAAACGGTAATCTTTATTTTCAGGAGATCGATAACGGAATCCGCATAATCTATGATTTTGTCACAGAACAAGTTCTTGTTCCTGTGGAATACAAAATTGAGGAGGATCGCTTTTCAATCAGCGTTAACCCAAAACAGATTGCTGACGATGGGTTGAATAAGGTTACTGCTGTTTCTATTGCGCCGTTCCTCTGCGGAGTGAAAAACAATACGGAGGACTCTTACCTGTTTATTCCTGACGGCGCCGGAACCTTGCTTAGTGTCCGGGATATTGATTTAGTCGGAAAAAGCGGCAGTATGGAAGTATTCGGTAACGATTTGACAATTACAAAGTTTAATTATACCAATAAGACGCAGCAGTGCTATCTGCCTGTCTTTGGCGTCAAGACGGGGGGCGACGCCCTTGTGGGCATAATAGAATCGGGCGCTGAGGCGGCGGCAATCTGTTGGAATGTGGGTTCTACCAATACAGTTAGTTCCGGTGCATATTCTAAATTCTATATTCGTGGATACACGAACGTAGAGGCTCCGCGCGGGTTTTCCCAGGCGTTAAAAGAAATCAACTATTATGCAGACCATGTAATACAAACCACGGTAAGAACTGTTTATTATTCGCTTAGCGGCGAGGACGCGTCTCTTTC
>JBJEOD010000138.1:0-2613 GCA_051880535.1 Acutalibacteraceae bacterium
AAGGGAGACATACGCCGTATCAATCCGCATACCCGATTTTACAAGCGGGCGCATGACCGAGTTATGCTCAAGCGACGAGGTTAAAACCCTGTCCCCCGGCTTCAAAATTCCTTTTATTACACAGTTTATACTGTGGGTGCAGTTTAAAGTAAAGACCACGTTTTCGGGCCCCGACGCTCCGAAAAGCTCCGCCGCCTTTTCCCGTGCAGAGTATACTGCTGCCGCCGCCTTTAATGAGGCGGTGTGACCGCTCCTCCCGGGGTTTGCGGAAAGCTCCCTTAAAGCAGCATCAACAGCCCGTACAACTCCCGCGGGCTTTCTGCCTGTGGTGGCGGCGTTATCAAGATATATCACCTAAAACACCTCCGTTTTGTTTTTAATTATTGTCAAAGCGCGGGACGGCGCATTAAGGCAGGGTATTAAATACACAAGCCTTAAAAATGCGACAGTCCCGCGTTAAATCGGTTATTTTTCGTATATTTCGAGTATTTTGATTCCCGCCGAGCGCAAAAGCTCTTCCGCTTTGTCTAAGGCTCCGGTCAAAACTATGCTGTAACCGCAGCCCGCGCTCCTGCCCGAGGAAATTCTCTCGATTTTAACATTGTAGCCGTTTTTCCTTAACAGGTCGCGTCCCTTTATCGCATAGGTGACCGTGCCTGTTGTAATTACATAATTTTTCATTGTCTACACTCCGTTAACATTCCTTTATACTATATCATATGCAAAGCGCGGAGTAATGACAAATTTAATTCCCGCCGTTTACCGTATCATTTTTATAATATTCAATAACCACAATCAGCGCTATCGGTAAAATAAATATTCCCGCAAGCCCAAAAAGCTTTATTCCCACAAACATCGCAAGCAGAGTAAAAAGCGGGTTGATACCTATTTGCTTTCCTATTATTTTAGGCTCTGCAAAATTCCTTACAACCGTTATTGTCACGTATAAAACAGCTATTTCTATGCCCGCCCTTGTATTTCCAAGCAAAAGCTCTCCCGCGCTCCAGGGAATAAGCACCGTTCCCGTGCCCAAGACGGGCAGAATATCTATCAGTGCGATAAGCGCGGCAAGCAGCGGCGCGTACTTTATTTTAAATACCACAAATCCTATAAACAGCTCTGCAAAGGTAAGCGCCATTATTATAAGGTAGCCCTTAAAAAGCCTAAAAACGCTGTTTATAAGTATGTTTTTAATTTTTACGGCATTCTCGTAAATTCTTTTGCCGCAAACCCCTTTTATAAATTTTGCAAGCGAGGGATAGTCCGCCGCGATATAGCACGCCGCCGCCGCGGAAACAACGCAGCTTAACAAAAAGCCCGGCGCGTTCTTAGCCGCCTTTCCCGCCGCTGATGACAGATATGAGGTGACAGAGGATACAATTCGGTTTAACGCTGATTCGTACATATCCCCCGCAATGTTTGTAAGCTCCTTCGGCAGACTGGTGAAAAAGGAGTCAACTCCGCCCTTAACGCTTTCAAAAAATTCCAAAAGCTCCAATGCTAAGCCGTTTATATCCTTAAAAAGTCCCGCCGCCGCGCCTGCCGCCTTAAAGCCTAAAAACAAAATAAGCGCCGCGGCGCCCGCAAAAATTGCAAGCGCCAGACCCGCCGCCGCAGTAGAACGCTTGATTTTTGTCTTCGACGATATAAAACTTGCAGGTCTTTGAGCCAGTCGCGCGATAACCGCGCCGATTAAAAATGGCATTAAGCAAAAAAGTAAAAATTTGCAGAAAATGAATACTCCCGCCGCCACCGTCAGAAAATACAGGGTGTTTATTAAAAAATTTCTTCGTGCCTCTTGCTCCAAAGCTATCCACTCCGATATTTAAAATTATCTAATATCCACAGTTATGTAAAAATCGGGGATTTTTTGTTGATTTCGGCGAAAAAGTGTACTATAATAGAGTACAACAGTTCGCGTACGGAGGACAGTTATGAGTGAAAACAAATACCTGCTTGTAAATTCATCGGTGCTCCCGCCCGTATTCGAGGGCGTGATTCTCGCGAAGGAGCTGTTAGCTACCGGCAAGGCGACAAGCGCGGCGTCGGCGGCGAAGGCGGCGGGAATATCACGTAGCGCCTTTTATAAGTATAAGGACTTTGTCTTTAAATATTCAGCCGCGGCGGGCAATACTGTAAGCATTAACGCCCTTTTGTCCGACAGGGCGGGCGTGTTTTCAGCCCTTACCGCCGCCCTTTACGACAGCGGCGCGAATATAATCACCGTAACGCAGGGCTTGCCCGAAAACGGCACCGCAAATGTTTCACTCACCTTAAATATAGGCGATATTTCGCCTGAGGAGCTGAAACAGCGGTTGCTTAGCGTAGACGGCGTAATATCAATAAAAACAATTGACGGAGGTAAACAATGATTAATGTCGCAATAATGGGTCACGGGGTTGTGGGCTCGGGGGTTGCCGAAATCCTTATCAACCACGCCGACCGCATAGCCTCTAAGGCGCAGACGCAGGTGAATGTCAAATATATTCTTGACCTGCGGGATTTTCCCGATTTATCCTACAGCGATAAATTCATCAAGGATTTCAACACCATTCTGAACGACGACAGCGTAAAGGTGGTGGTTGAGGTTATGGGCGGCATCAATCCCGCCTA
>JBJEOD010000139.1:0-2608 GCA_051880535.1 Acutalibacteraceae bacterium
TATCGTATTTTTATAAATATCATTGCTACTATCTATAATTTCCGAACCAGAAAGAACGGAAACACCTATTGTTTTTGTTTCGGTATTCCAGTCATCTCCGCCTTTGCCTATTACAACTGCCGCTTGGTTAGACGATTTTACCGTGGCGTCAACAGCGCTTTGACGGAAAAACAGCGTAACGGCTCCTCTGCCGGCTTTATTACCTGAAATGCGTTCGGAAAAATTCTGATTTACCGTAAAAGAAGTTTCAAAATTTTTTAATATTGCTGCTGAGCCGCTTGCTCCTTTGACAACTAATGTATCCCATTTACGAAGCATCTGATCGCCCGTGGCGGTAGCCTTACGTTTTAGCCACCCATCCTTAGTTATAGTCCAGTAAGAGTTGCCTCCCCACGAATCACCGGAATCAATGTCTTCACTTGACTGACCCAAAAAAGCTTTTTCCATCGAGGTTGCGCTCTCACGACCGTAGCGTAAAGAAAAACGCTCATTTATCCACGCGTTAACCGCATCATCCGTCGCCTCAGATTTATATTCATTAGCAGAAGATGAAAACGCCCCGGTTTCTGCCACCATATTGGCTAATTCTCCAAAATCAGCGCAAAATTGCTTGACCTTAGTGGCATCCTCAGCAGATAAATGAATATTCGCGGTTACCACCTCAAATGAAATCGCAGCAATTAACACTACAGAAAGCGCTTTATAAAAAAACGTCTTTACTCCCATTTCGTATAGTTCCTCCTTTTTGTTTATTTGTCTATATTATATCATTTTGACAATAAAAAATATATACATTATTTTATCTAAAATAATAGAATATATGGATATTATCGTAGTTATAAAATTATTGTATTTACACGAATTAGTTGTTTATTCTATCTAATAGCAATTTTATATCCAAAAAAATGCAATTTTTTTAACACTTATTCACAATTTCCAATTGTAAAATAATGATATATACAGTAATACCTTACCGTGTCTACCACTCGTTATCATATAGTAAAAAAGTTCTAAATAAAGGATACTCTGTCCGAGCTGTAATGCTCCTCTATGTAAGCTACTGTTTTTCTTCCTCGGTCCTCCGCAATTTCCCAGTTAAACTGACTGGGACGCGGTGTGCAGTCGCGCCTAAGCGGCACAAGACCGATTTTTTTTATTATAGTCAAGCATAGATTTTTCTCCTTTCAAATACGCGTTTGTAATGCTCTTTGCGGCGGTTAATTTTTTCATAGTTGATTTCACCTGTACGGAGGAATTTATCAATGGTCTCTGAATCGGGAATTCCCGCTCTGCCGCCCATTTGGGTGCATTTAATTAATGCCTTTATGCTGATTTGCTCAAAGAGCAAACCAAACAACCACCCGCTATGTGGGTGTGCGTAAAAAGTTATACAAAAAAATTCCCCTAAGTAGTACAATAAGGTTGTTCAAGTCTTAGAGTACTGTGAAAGGAGAATTTTAATGGCTAACAGCACAAATAGTTTATCACATACAAAATGGTTATGCAAGTACCATATAGTAATTGTTCCAAAATACCGAAGAAAAATAATATATAATCAATACCGAAAAGATTTGCAAAAAATTATTAGAACACTATGCAAATACAAAGGCGTGGAAATAATAGAAGGACATATGATGCCCGACCATATAGCACCCGCCGTGCCGTTGTTCCGGTCGATATCCCCGGTAAAAATTCTAAGCCGAGGAGTTGTGCCCTCCTTTGCACTCCAGGTGGAATCAAAATCCAACATAGACTTATTTACAGAGGCCGAAGTTCCTGTCATATTTTCCTTGCTTACTGTATTAAATATTACGTTTGAATAAGGTAGAAGAAAAAAGGGTGCTCATATAATTCCTTGTTACGAGTAGTTTTACATTATTATACTTGTATTTTTCTTTCTGCTGTAATATCTTTTCAGTTGGGTAGTTCACTTCACCTATCATCTTGACAGGTGGCACCTTTCACCAAGTAGGTGCAATAGTCCCTTGGTGAAAGGTGTATTTTTTTTGCCGCCTTATTTGCCTTTAATTTTGTAAAGCAGACTGCTCTTGCCGCCTTTGGTTCGGTATCGCTGCTCGGTTTCAAGAATTCCGGCTTTTCTCAAATCCCGTAATGCTCTGCGGACGGTGGACTGGGACAGCTTAAGCTCTGCCGCTATCGTTGGAATTGAAGGCCAACACTCACCGTTCTTGTTGGCTCTGTCCGCAAGATAAATATAAACGGATACCGCACGGTGCGAAAGCTCCATACGGTATAAAAAATTAAGCTTGCTCACTTGGGTTCACCTCCCGGCTCTCTCGGCTTGGCGGGGAGTGCCTTCGGCTCGGCGGTTCGGTTTTTAAATCGTTACCGCCTTTTTTCTTGTCATTAGAATTTTGGGGTGGAGTCTGCTGAGGCTCATAGCTTTGGCTCTCTGCCTGATCCTGAATGCCCGCAGCGGCGGCCGCCTCCGCCTCCTTCATTTCTTCATACTCCTTTGCCCTATACTTCTTCATAATACCTTCAATGATCTCCTGCTTTTCGGCATACACCACCTTACGGTCGCCCTTGTCTGCTACGGTATAGGGGTCTTCCTCATTAAAACTAATACCCCAATTTTTGAAAAGCT
>JBJEOD010000140.1:0-2608 GCA_051880535.1 Acutalibacteraceae bacterium
GTTTCCGAGCCTTGCGGTCAGCGTAAGCTCCACTGAGGATATAAAAATCACGGGCAACAGCTTTAAAAACGAGACCGAAATTGCAGGCTCGCACGATAGGGGCAGAATTGCGGTTGAAGCCTCAGAGCGTATCGAAATTTCCGACAATATATGGAATGATTCTGAATATACGGAAGAAAACGTAAGCGATATTTTGTATAGGTGATTAGCCGCTTGTTACGGCTTTGGGCTATTTATATAAATAATGTCCTGATGAAATACAAGCTCATCAGGACATTGCTTAAATTATTTCTTAAAGCCTTTTTTGTAATCGCTGGCGGATACGCCTAAATGCTGGCGGAAGGTTTTTGAAAAGCTCGGCATATCGGGAAAGCCTGCCTCTTCTGCAATCTGACCTATGCTCATATCGGTGTCGTGAAGCATTTGAAGTACCTTATCAAGCCTGCATTGAATCAAATATTTATGAAGCGACATACCCGTGTTTTGGCGTATAAGACGGTTTATATAATTTGCGTGATAACCGAATCTGTTGCCGATTTCGGTATTGGAAAGGTTTTCGCTGCAATGATTTTGAATGTAAAGAAGCACGTCGTTGGTTTTTTCCGTTGAGTATTCGGTGGAAACCGAGCTTTGTATGCGGATAATGTTGTATAAAAGCTCCAGCATTTTGGCGGCGCAGAAATGCTCGTAATACAGCTTCTTCTGCGAAAATTCACGGTTTATCTCGTAAAAAAAGTGGTGAAGAAACGGAACGTCATCTAAAATAAAGGGCTTGTCAAAGGGCGGAATACAGTAATCGGGCTCGCGCAGCTGTGCGGGATTGAAGTCGGTGGGCTCCGCAAGCGGAATTGGCAGCGGATTTTCGTGGCTTGGGTTGTTAAAATCAAAGTTAAAGCCGATAAAGCTGAACGGGTCGCCGTTATCGGGATAGTAGTAATAAGGAAGCCCCGACGGAATAAAAACCACAGACCCTTTTCTAACCTCAAGGTCGGTTTCACGGATGCGTATCTTTCCGAAGCCCGAAATACACAGAAAAAGTCTGTACTCATAGGCTATACAAATTTTTTGAGGGAAGGACGAGATAATTCGAGAAAAGCGTATGAAGGGATAAATGTTTTTTGTCATATCTTCACATTCCATATTTCTTTTTCTTTATTTTAACTGAAAAGCAATAAATAATCAAGAAAAAGAAAACAGAATATTTATTTTTAACAAATATGTGTTTGTTATTTACTAAATTATCAACCTTAGATGTGATATAATTAAGCCGATAAGGCTTTGATTATATAAGCTAAACTTTTGAAAGGAAATGATTATAATATGGAGAATTTGAATCGGGAAAATGCACGCATAGGCGTTTTTGCCGTGGCGCACGCAACCTATTGGGAGCAGTTTGAGGGTCTGTATGACTCTATTATGGGCTATCACAGGGATTTTTGCGATAAGGTAAGCTCAAACGGGGTAACGGTAATTGATTTCGGTATGGTTGATTCCTCGGAAAAATCCTATGAGACGCTTGAAAAAATGAAAGCGGAAAGACTTGACCTTGTTTTCTGCAATATGGTTACCTACGCCACCTCAAGCGTTTTCGCGCCTATTATGCGGGATATAGGTCTTCCCGTGGTATTAGCTGCTCTCCAGCCGCTCCCCGCAATGGATTACGACAAGGCGTGTACATATATGCAGCTTGAAAACGATAATATCTGCTCGGTTGCTGAATTTACGAGCGTTGCAATACGCTTGGGCAAAAGGGTGGAGGACGTCATTCTCGGCTGTCTTTATAATGACGAGCAGGCGGATAAGGAGGTTTCCGAGTGGTGCAGTATCGCTAATGTGCTTCACAGCCTGAAGGGCGCGCGTATGGGGCTTATGGGACACGTGCTTGAAGCAATGTACGATATGCACGCCGACCCGACGGCGGTTTCGGCGGCGTTTGGAGTACACGTTCCGCTTTTAGAGCCGTCTGCGCTACTTGATACCGTACACGAGGTGACCGACGAGGAAATAGAGCTTAAAAAGGCGGAAATTTGCGAAAAATTCGATATGCCCGACCCCGTAAGCGACCCCGTTACCGTAAAGCTTACCGAAAAGGATTTATACAACTCCGCGAAATGCGCGGCGGCGCTTGAACGCTTTGTCAAAAAGAATAACCTTACGGGACTTGCCTATTATTACGAGGGCAGTCCGAATTCTGAAATGCGCACCGTAATTTCCTCGCTGATTTTAGGCAATTCGCTCCTTATAGGCGAGGGCTTTCCGATGTGCGGCGAGTTCGATATAAAAACCTGCATAGCAATGCTCATTATGGATAGGCTGGGAATAGGCGGCAGCTTTGCGGAGCTTCATCCCTTTGATTTTAACGAAAACTGTATCCTTATAGGTCACGACGGTCCGCACCATATCAAAATTGCCGAGGGAAAGCCCGTTGTGCGCAGTCTGCTTAAATATCACGGCAAGGAAGGCTGCGGCGCCTCGGTTGAATTTAAGCTTAAAGAGGGACCGATTACAATGCTCGGTATCACTCAGGACGCGAACGGTCATTTTAAATTTATTATCGGAGAGGGAGAGTCTCAGCACGGACCCATTCCGCCGACAGGCAATACCAACA